>JAUVKA010000384.1 GCA_030592205.1 Bacteroidota bacterium
ATACTTCCAATATTGCGATTAAAACAGATATCTTTGAAAGCAAGGAAGCTAATACTAAGAATATGATGCTCGCCGGCTATTAATTCGACAGACTTCCAAACACAAAAAATGAAAAAGGAGAATTTCATTGCAGCATGTTTGCTTGTTCTGATAGGGTTGTTAAATGGGCATATCCAGGCTCAGCCAATCAGGAAAATAGAAGCCCGGTTTGTAGATCAACTGGAAAGAAATGAACATGTAAAAATTGCAGCCCTGGGAACCAGCCTTACCGGAGGCACATGGAAATGGTTTGATGTGATGAAAGAATGGCTTGACCAGGTTTACCCCGGTCAGGTTTCATATAAAAACGAGGGTATCGGAGCATCAGCTTCATCCTTCCCACCAGGAAGATCCGGGCTGGATAAAGTGAATGAATTGACAAGCTACCATCCTGATGTTGTGTTCATTGAATTCGCAGTCAACGACGCCTATAGACCCTATAACATTTCTGTTGAGGACAGCCGGGCAAATCTTGAATCCATCATCCAATCATTAAAATCTTATAATCCGGAGATAGAAATCATCCTGCAAACTATGAATGTGGTGATAGATATGCCTGAATTAAATACGACTGAGTTCACCAAAAGATCGGAACTTAATCAGTATTTGGCCATGTATAGAAAGGTTGCAGAGGAAAATCACATATTACTTATTGATCATTATCCCAATTGGGAAAGGTATCTGAAAGAAGAGGGGCGAGATGCATACATAAGGATAGTAAAAGATGGTATCCATCCTGGTTTGGAAGCTTATCGTATGATTCTTTTACCTGAGCTAAAGCGTGTTCTGCAGCAAAAGTGGATTCCTAATAAAGTTGATTATCCAGCCACATCATTAGAAGTAGAAGATTTCCTGAGTTCACTTAATGGGCACATGCGATTACTAATATGTCAATATAAAGATTCCAGGTTGATCTCAAGTTCTCAGTTCAATGATAATGAATTGAATATTGATGACCAGGAATGGCAATGCAAACTTACTACCAATCAGGTGGTTTCAGAAAACAAGGCCATCGATGTGGACATTAGCTTTCAAATAACATCAGGAGCAGCAAGGGAGGCTGGAGTAGGAGTTGCTTTTGACTTTAAAAACTGGGATATCCAGAATTATGTAATGTTGCCCGCTTCTATCTACAATGGGAATCGCTGCAAATTAGTTGACAGGGCTTACAACAAAGGGCTCGAAAGAAAATATTTGTATCAGAAGAACATCCCGCGAATGTCTGTCCCAATTCCACAATTATCACCAGAAAAAGAGCGTGTCTCAAGACTTGAAGTAAATGCTTCAAATATGGCAACACCTGCCATGTGCTTTTTCAACAAGGAGCAAAAGAAGGGATTCATTATTCTCACTGAGCAAAAGACTCAATTTGCCGACAATGGCTTTTTTGTAGAAGAAAGTGCCAACCGAAAAATGGCAAGTTTTGTTATTTCTGCTCCTGGAGTCAGGTATAAAAAACCTGAATTTGTGGGTTTTTCAGACAGTCCTGATCGTGGCGCCGATCTCAATCCGGGAGATAAGATCAACATCCGAATGCGAATCTATACTATTGAAGCAGATGATATTCCTGCCTTTCTTGAAGAATTTATGAAACTTAGGAAATCACTTACGGGCCAGAATCAACCCCGGAACCTGATTCCTTTCAGTCAGATTGCTTTATGGATGACAGAAAGGATTGATGAGCGATGGTATTCTGGTGATCAATTTCAGTTCTATTGCCCTGAAAACGCCAATTGGATTTCATTTGGATGGATTGGCGGCTTAATGAACACCTATCCGATGATTACTTTGGGAGATGAATATCACCTTGACAGAGTAATTAAAACATTTGATTTCGCTATTCCCAAGGCTCAGGGTGAATCAGGATATTTTCACGGGGCCCTCAATTTTGATGGAAAATGCTTTCCCCGTGAAGGGTATCCCGAGATTCCGGAGATTGTACTAACCCGGAAGAACGCAGATGTGCTATTTTGGATGATTAAACAATTTATGCTTCTTCAGGCTCAGGGAAACGAAATTTTCATCAAACCTTCCTGGGAAGAGAATATTCAAAAACTTGCTGATGCTTTTGTAAATACCTGGAAAAATAATGGCCAGTGGGGCCGAATGCTCAATACCCAAACGGGTGAAATAGCTGAGTATAATACCTCAGGAGGGGTTATGGCAATTGGAGGACTGGCCCTGGCATCTGCCTATTTTAACAATCCTCTATACCTCCAAGTTGCCGAAGAAGCTGCCAGGTTTTATTATCAAAGAGACTTCTATGACCAGGGCATGACAACAGGAGGATGTGCTGATATACTCCAGAATGCTGATTCGGAAACTGCAGCAGGATTTATGACCGCCTTGATGGCTTTGTATGAGGTAACTATGGAAAGCGAATGGATGGACAAATCCAAAGATCTGGCTCACCTCTGTGCAACCTGGACTACATCTTACGACTATGAATTGCCCAGGGAAACTGAACTTGGTCGTCTTGATGCAAAATTAGCTGGAATATATTGGGCCAGCACTCAAAATAAGCATGGTGCTCCAGGAATTTGTACAAGCTCCGGTGATCCCTTTTTTAAAATTTACCGACACACCGGAAATACTCTGTATGCCGATATATTAAATGATATAATCCACGCACACGGAGAAAGTATTCGTCCGGGTGGTTATACCAATGAGCGACTCACTTATTGCGATGCTGACAGTCGTGGAGAAAGAGGCACCCACCTTACAGGATGGAATGAATTGAATGGTTTTTTAATGACCATCGAAATACCAGGTATTTATTATCAAACTGATCAAAATCTTCTTTATGTTTTTGATCATCTCGAAGCAAAAGTAATTGGTTGTGATAAGAAGGGAACACTTATTGAGATTCATAACCCAACTCCATTTGACTCCGAGTTTACAATTTTTGCTGAATCACAAGAAAACGCTCAAAAGCCCCTGGGATGCAATGCCTTCTTACAGTGGCCATCGGCTCAGGTAAAATCAAAAGAAAAAATTATCTTACTTATTCAAGCGGATGGAACAATCAAATTTTAATAAAACAGGATTACTGACTCTTACAATCATTTGGCTGGCGCTTGCCGGATGGGCACAGGATAAGAAGAATACCATGCAGATTTATGCTTCGGAAATGGAACAAGAAGCCTTGTTGGCAAAGTTTCCAGACCGGGGATTTTTACTCTTTCCTGAAGTCAGAGAACAATCTATTCAACTCCGTGACGGGATTCCTTCAGTATGGACAAGACGAGATAGAAGTCAAATGGAAACCATTGAACTGAATGCTCAGCCCGGCGAATATTTCGTGTTTCAGATTGGAGTTTGGGCATTTAAGAATGATCTTGAAGATGTGCAAATTGAATTTTCCAATCTAATCGATAGAAGCGGATATTCTTATGCAGCCGGTAAAATGACCTGTTTCAACAAGGGAGGTATTGATTTCAGGGGGAATTCTTTTTCAAAGGAAATCAATGTCCGGCAAGGAAGGGTACAGGCCCTATGGATTGGGATCGATCTGAAAGATATTAAGGAAGGAAATTATACAGGCTCGGTTTCTATTATTGCCAATGGAGAGAAACAATTTGTATCACTTTTGCTAAATATTGCAGGTGAACCTGTGCTCAATCACGGGTATAATGAAGGGCGACAATTATCACGCCTAAGCTGGCTCAATTCAACTGTAGGGATAAACGAAGAAATTACCAAAGGGTTTACTAATATCAGCCTTGAAGAAAATACTATCAGCATTTTTGGACGTACCTTGAAAGTTGCAGCAAATGGGCTGCCGGCTTCGATTACCAGTTATTTCAGTCATTCTAATCAGTCTTTGGTTGAGACAGGAGAATCCATTGTGGATAATCCTTTCCGATTTATTATTGAGAAAAAAAATGGTGAAATTGTCAGCCTGGTTCCGGGCAAACTGATATTCGTTGAAAATACACCTTCAAAGCTTGTTTGGCGTGTAATGAACACATCTGCTGAGTTCGATCTGGAGTGTACCGG
>JAUVKA010000201.1 GCA_030592205.1 Bacteroidota bacterium
AATGGAGAATTCCTTGAGCCGGACAGGATGGAGCGTCCCTTTATTTTTCTTGAGGATGGCATACCAAAAGCCCTCACTCTTGGAATAAAAAAGGGGAATGATTCCTACAGTGTGATTGTGCCGCTAAACCCACCATTGAATCCGCGAGAATATGTTACCAGTAATGATCTCTATAATTATGTAGATATTTTAAGTTCGGAAGATTTTGAAGGCAGACTAACCGGCCACGTTGGCTACGATAAATCAGCTGAATGGGTGATTGAAAAGTTCAAATCATGGGGTGTAGAGCCTTTTGGAGAAGATGGTTCATATCTGCAAAAATTCCCTCATCCATATACTGAAATCTTTGAAGGATGCGAATTAACGATGCATATTAATGATGGTGATGTTAGAAAGTATGAATATGTTGAAGAGTATATTCCGGGTTCCACTTCTGGTAATGGAGAAGTAAAAGCAGAGGTAATATATGCAGGATATGGGATTACAGCTCCTGAATTAGGCTACGACGATTATGCTGATATTGATGTTAAGGGTAAAATTGTGTTGCTCGACAGGGAAGTACCAATGAGCACAAATCATGATGACTTCCAAAAATGGCGGGCATATTCTTTTCATCAGTATAAATTAATGAATGCGGTAAAACATGGAGCTGCAGGTTTTCTATACAATTACCATATAGCCAATCCGAATAACGATTATTATGAGGAAATTATTTATTCCCATATTGGTAGTAAAGTAATGGCAAACATTTTTGAAGGAACCGGTAAACAACACGGTGAGCTTACAACCATGATTAAAACAGAGCTAAAACCTCAGTCGTTCAATACCGGTAAAGTTTTCACTATTAAGAATAATACAAAACATCATCCTGATGGTATAGGATCAAATGTAATCGGATTCATTGAAGGAACAGATCCTGTTCTGAAAAATGAATATATTATGATTGGCGGTCATCTTGATCACCTGGGAAAATGCTATACCATCATGCCAGGGGCAAATGACAATGCATCAGCAGTAAGTGTCACCCTGGGAATAGCGAAAGCTCTTTCCGAATCAGGAACCAATTTAAAGAGATCAATTATTTTTATATTTCCTGGAGCCGAAGAAGCTGGTTTAAAGGGAGTTCAGTATTTCCTTAAAAACCCGACAGTTCCTTCGCTAAACAGTATAAAGGGCTATATCAATATGGATGCCGTTGGTATTGGGAACAAATTCTTCTTTGGATTTGGTGAAAATTATCCGGATTTTTTCGCATACATGGTAGAAGCCAATAATAAGTACACCAATCTTGAAATATCAGCTGGTAAATCTTCAAATCTTGGTCGGCCCCGCCTCGATGCTGCCTTTTTCGACTGGTACGGAATACCAGTTCTTTCATTAGCCTCCAGTGGGACCCGGGAAGAGTTTAAAAACTATCGCTATCATACACCCTATGATAATATCTCGAATATCACACCTGAGTACATGTTGAATCTCACTGAATTAATGTTCCATTCGATTATCGATATGGGGAATGCAGAGGCACTGGATATTAAGAGAGGGAAAGTCAGGAAGGAGTTTATTGAATAAGATTTAAGATACAAGACGCAGGATACAAGATTCTTATTCAAGACTTTAGAACTAATAATCAAGACTTAAGGAGCGTATAAAAAGCCAAAATCTATTCGTCATTCTCCATTATCCCTTCTCCAGTCCTCGTTAGTATTTAATCGGCATTTTTAGTAAATTGCTGATTGACAAGCTACTGATGAAACATCTTTTCTTTGGTATAAAATATCTCTTTAACCATCAGGTTTTGGGAAAATGCATTCCGCTGATCGGCGGGATAGTAGTGCATAATGAGTGTAATCTGCGATGCCGCCATTGCCGGATTCCAGACCGGGGAGCGATGAGGATGAGCTTTCAGCAGGTAAAGGAAACAATAGATAAGCTGTACAGCCAGGGAGGGAGAACCATCTACTATGAAGGTGGAGAGCCATTTATGTGGTCTGATGGTACATACTTTTTGGAAGATGTCGTGGACTATGCAAAAAATATTGGATTTTTGTCCACCATTATTTATACAAATGGAACCTTCCCTCTCGAATCACCGGCAGATACTATTTTCGTCAGTGTGGATGGTTTGCAAAAGACCCATGATCAAATCAGGGGGGAGTCCTTCGAACGTATCATGCAGAATATCAATCAGTCATCCCACCCTTCTTTATTCATCAACTTCACTATAAACAGCCGGAATAAAGATGATGTCCTGAAGTTTTGCGATTTCATAAATGGGGTGAAAAATATTAACGGCATCTTCTTCTATTTTCATACCCCTTACTATGGGCAGGATGATTTGTTCATTGATATGGAAGAAAAAACAAGAATACTGGGTCAATTACTGGAGAACAAAAGAAAATATAAGATACTTAATTCAGCTGCCGGACTCAGATCGGCCATTAAAAACAACTGGAAAAGACCTCTGGATATTTGTAAGATTTACGAAAACGGTCGGACCTATACATGCTGCCGCTATCCTGATGACAAGGAGTTGTGCGAAAAATGCGGATATCTAAGTTATGCTGAAATCGGTGAAACAATGAAATTAAAACCTTCAGCCATTATCAATGCCCTGAAGTACTTCTAGTATGATAAAACAAAGCATTAGAAAACGATTCACCAGGAGAGTCATAAAGGAAAAGGAAATCATCCTTACTAACCAAGTACCTGCAATGGAGGCTCTCCAATCAAAGTTTCAGGATATCAATGAATTGGGGATTTACCTGCATATTCCATTCTGTCATCAGATCTGTCCGTATTGTCCATATAACAAAGAACTATTTGAGCCTGATGCTGCCAGACGCTACACCAGGGCTGTTCTGAAGGAAATTGATTACTATGGAATAATCGCAGGCGATCGTCCCGTTTCCTCCTTCTATATTGGGGGAGGCACCCCTACCACAATGCTGAATCATGGAATGGATGAGATAGTAAATCATGTGTATAAAGTTTTTAATATGCAGTGCAGTATCCATATGGAGAGCCATCCAAATGATCTGAGCGAACAGAACCTGGACACTCTTGAATCAATAGGAGTTAACTTTCTCAGTATCGGGGTGGAATCCCTACAGGACCGGCACTTGAAAGCCCTTTGCCGTACCTATACTGCAAATGAGGTGAAGAAGACTGTGTCCCGGGTTGTAAGAAGAAACTTTTCATGTGTTAATCTTGACTTTATCTTTGCTCTACCACATCAGACATACAAGGAGGTTGAGGAGGCTGGTAAAGAATTGGTCGGTATGGGCATAGACCAGGTTGCCACCTATCCACTATTCTATTTCCCATATACCCGGTTTGGGAAGGAGATTGTAAAACACAGTCCTGGTATCCCAACACTGATCAAGAGGAGAAGGATGCTGCGGATTCTGGAAGAGATATTCTATGACTCAGGATTTGAGCGCTCATCAGTTTGGGCCTTTACCCGCAAGGGGATTGATAAATACTGTTCCGTGACCGTACCGTTGTACCTGGGCCTGGGTGCCAGCGGAGGCACGTACCTGAACGATATTTTCTACATCAACACCTTCAATGTTGCCGAATATGTCAAATGTATCGAGAATGAAATGATGCCGGTGGCACTCTCACTCGATCTTACTGATCCAATGAAGATGGCTGGCTGGCTGTATTGGCGGATTTATGAGACACAGTTCAGTAAAGCTGATTTTTTTCAACGCTTCGGAGTGAATTTCGATATGCAATATGGAAAATATATGAGGTGGCTGGCACACCTCGGTTTACTCAAGGATGATGGGCAACAAATCCGATTAACCGACAAAGGCAGCTATTGGCTTCATGCTTTTGAGGATGTATTTTCTATTGATTACATCAGCAAACTCTGGGGTAACTCGAGCAGTGATCCCTGGCCGGATCAGGTGATCCTGGGATAAAACTAAAAGGAATTCATGAGCCTGGACAAATGGACAATTGATAATACTCCGGATTTGAGAGATAAACTTATTATTGTTACCGGCGGTAATAGTGGAGTAGGTTTCGAATCTGTAAAAGCATTTACAGCGAATGGTGCAGAAGTAATCATGGCATGCCGTAATCTGTCCAGAGGTGAAGCAGCGAAACAGCAGATTTTCCTTGAAAATCCGAAAGCTAATATATTGGTGATGGAATTAGATCTGATGGATCTCAATTCAATAAAAAACTTTGCCTCGGTGTTTCACAAAAAATATACTAAGCTGGATATCCTGATGAATAATGCCGGAATCATGGCTGTACCATATGGCCTAACTAAAGATGGTTTTGAAAGTCAGATGGGTACAAACCACCTTGGGCATTTTGCCTTAACAGGCTTGCTGCTGGATCTAATTGCTAAAACTCCAGGATCGCGAGTGGTAAATGTAAGTAGTAATTCGCACAGACAAGGAATAATGGACTTCGAAAACTTTCTATACATAAAGCCCAAATCTTATGCCCCTATGAAAGCCTATGCCCGTTCGAAATTAGCCAATCTTTTATTTACTTATGAGTTACAAAGGGTTTTCGAATCGAAGGGACTTGATTGTATCTCAGTAGCTGCTCACCCGGGTACCTGCCAAACCAATCTGATGCAGCATATGGAAGGGAAATTGCTGTTTAGCTTACTCAGGCCAATAGTGAGTTTTATGATACAAAGTGCTGCCATGGGTGCATTACCTCAAATCAGGGCCTCAGCTGATTCAAGGGTAAAAGGAGGGGAATACTACGGCCCAACAGGCTTCAGGGAACTCTCAGGCTATCCGGTTTTAGTACAATCCAATAAAGCTTCACATCACCGGGAAAGTGCCGGGAAACTATGGGATATTTCAGAAAAACTAACCGGTGTAAAATATCTATACTGAAAGATGACCCAGCCTATAACCTGATTTTTCATATTAATATTGATTAGTAGTTAATCTTTATCTGTGTAACAATATAAAATATTATTAGTTCATCGATGAATAAAAGGGAAACATGAACAAAATAAGCATCCAATATTTCAAAATACCCTTCGGAGAATTAATCATGGGATCATACCAGGATCAACTGTGTTTATGCGACTGGAGGTACAGAAAAATGAGATCTGCTATTGACCAGCGGATTCAGCAAGGGCTGGAGGCGGATTACTTTGAGGAAGAAACCGAAACCATCCGGCTGGCCAAAAATCAACTTACAGAGTATTTTAATAAAGAAAGAAAGGAATTCGATATTCCTCTTGTTCTGGTAGGAACCACCTTTCAAAAATCTGTATGGGGTGAATTGATTAAGATCCCTTTTGGCAATACTGATAGCTACCTGGGCCTCTCTCAAAAACTCAATAATGAAAAGGCAATAAGAGCTGTGGCAGCTGCCAATGGAGCCAATGCTTTTGCGATCATTGTTCCCTGTCACCGGATTATTGGGAGCAAGGAGGAATTAATAGGTTATGCGGGAGGCCTCTCGGTAAAAAAGAAACTCCTGAGATTAGAAGGTAGTGATCCTCTCGGGAATCAATTGGAATTATTTTAACACCAGGTGTGACAAAGCTGGTGGTGAAACGCGAAAGACAAACCCTAATAAAGATACAAGACGAAAGACTCAAGACCCAAGAAGTCCTTCGACAAGCTCAGGAACCGAATGACAAATGGCAAAAAGGTTTACTTATATCCTTATTACTTATTACTCAGACTTATCCTTAAGCCGTAAGCCTCAAGCCTTAAGCCTTGTTTTATCATGAAAAACCTAATCTTCTTTCTACCCATCATCCTCTTGTGGAGCTGCTCCCCTCCGCAACTTACCCTCCACTGTGTTGCAGGTGTCGACAATGATATCATACAAATTCATTCTTCTGCCTTTAAGATTTTCCTCCACGATACACCTTTAGAGGCAGTAAACAATGCAAAAGAAGGTGAGGCAGTCTTACTTCTGGCATATCAGTATCCATATGAAAAGCTTGCTCTGAGTATCGAAGTTTTCGATCAAATCAAAATAAAAAATTTAAGAGTCTATATTGAATATCCTTCTTTCCTGCCCGGTATGGATGTTGGGGAATCTGTTCACAGCTCTTTTCAACGAGCCGTGGTTAACTCCGATTTTTTCGGATCCTCAATTGATAGTCTGGATATTTTAGTGATTAATGGATTGAATTACTGCCAGGTTGATAATGTTCCTTCCCATTTGCTTGCAGCAAGGGTAGCTGGTTTTGATGAGGCGGTATATGGATTACCGGAGGAGACAGCTCCCTTACTCTTCGAATTACCTGGCCACCATGTATTGGTTTCCACAACCTGCCTGAGCCGTCCGGTTAGGGCCCGATATGCTCCTCATCAGGCATGGGTATCAGTTTGGGAAAGCATCCTGAAATTCGTTCTCCCTGATGCTGATCTTCCTGATATATCATGGACAGCAGATGTGAATCCAATGTATTCACGAAACGAAACCCTTCCGAAGGATTATCAAAAAAAAGCTGTCAAAAAAGGGATTGAATGGTTTTCTAATGCCAGGATCTTACCTCACGAATCCTATTTCGATACCATAAAGAGCATAAAAAGCCCCCATTTGTTGAAATGGAATGAAAACATTCCTGTTGGAGACGGAAATTTTGGCGGTCTGGAAGCAATCATGTCGGTGATTGATGAAAATGGATCCCAGCCCATCGGGCTTGTTCAAAGGGGTGATTGTACCGGCGAGACTGCGATGGCATTTGCTGCCGCCGGATCTCTTTTGGGGTCAGAAGAGCAGCTTGAAATAGCCAGGAATATATTGAATTACTATTTAATAAAATCCCCTGCAAGACAAAATGAGTGGATTGATCCTGATCATGGGGCCTATGGACTAATTCCCTGGGGTATCACCAATTACGCCTGGTACAGAGCTAATTACGGTGACGATAATGCCAGGTTACTGTTGGGAATAATGAGTACGGCAGCGCTTACCGGTAGTAATGAATGGGATGATATCGCAATGCGATGTTTATTGGCGCAACTTCGTACAACCGGGGTGAAAGGCTTCCGAGGCAATCGCATCGATTTACCTGATTTTACAAAGAATGGATGGGAATCTTATTTCAATCGTAATATCATTAATATGGCTCCTCATTTTGAATCCTACCTTTGGGCCTGCTTCCTTTGGGCCTACGATAAAACTGCCTACCCACTCTTTCTTGAGAAAGCGAAAACTGCCATTAGGATTACTATGGAGAACTATCCTGATGGCTGGCGATGGACCAATGGCTTAACTCAGGAAAAAGCCCGTATGATTCTCTGCCTGTCGTGGCTTGTCAGGGTGGATGATACTCCCGAGCACCGCGA
>JAUVKA010000321.1 GCA_030592205.1 Bacteroidota bacterium
AAATTTATACTTTAAGCATTTTTGGAGATTGCATCAGAATAATTAAAAATAGAATAAATTCATGATGAGGTTTGTGGAAAAAAATGGAGTGAAAAGTTGATGTAAAAAAGGCTTCTGATAAGCAAATTCCTTCATCAAAATAAGTGTAATAAATATTGCTTTTTGAAGAATATGTAAAAGAAAATATGACGCAAATAATGTTTTATGTATATTTGTATACAACATGAATAATATGCGCTATACTGTAAATCTAAGCAAAGCAGAAGTTGATGATCTGAGAAGTATTATACACAAAGGCTCGTATTCTGCACAGACATTTCGGGCTGCATACATACTTCTTAATTCCGATGAAGGCAAGTATTCTGATAAGGTAACAAACAAACAAATCAGTAGGGTTCTTAAGGTAGGAATGAGAACTATTGACAGAGTTAAAAAGAAATTTATTTTTGAGGGTATCGCATCGGTGCTGGAGCGACGTACATCTTGCCGGGTCTATGATTCAAAGGCAGGCGGAGCTTTTGAAGAAAAATTGCTATCATTGTATTGTAGTGAGCCGCCGGAAGGTAGTTCCAAATGGACTTTACGCTTATTGGCTAATAAGATGGTGGAGCTAAATCATGTAAAGAGTATTTCGCATGTGACAGTGGGAAATGTATTAAAAAGATCAAACTTTAATAAGATGAAAAAGGCGGGTAAATTGGAAACAGATTAAGAACTAAATAAATTCTATAATTTACACTTGAGAAGTTTCCGATGATTGATCCTAATTAATAGCGTCAAAATCAAATTAACAAAAATCAAAAATATTTGGTATTATGGCTATAGAAAGCAACATGCTGGCACTTGGCGTTCAGGCGCCAAACTTTAACTTGCCTGACACGATATCAGGAAAAGAACTATCCCTTGGTGAATTGAAATCCAGCAAGGCTACTCTTATTATGTTCATTTGTAACCACTGTCCTTACGTTATACATGTTAATGAAGGCCTGGTACATTTGGCGAATGATTACATTATAAGGGGTGTATCATTCATTGCTATCTCCAGCAATGATGTAGATAATTACCCCCAGGATGCCCCTGATAGAATGAAGATTGTGGCAATGCAAGTGAGCTATCCATTTCCTTATTTATATGATGAATCTCAAGATGTTGCCAGAGCTTACAAAGCTGCTTGTACACCTGATTTCTTTCTTTTTGATGGAGACATGAAGCTGGTGTATCGGGGACAAATGGATGATTCCCGCCCTTCAAATGGGAAACTGGTAACTGGTAGAGATCTGAGAAAAGCAATTGATCTAGTATTGAATGGAAAAAGTGTGCCAGAGAAACAACTCCCTAGTATCGGTTGTGGAATCAAATGGAAAAGGTAATTCAGGATACTAGTAAATCACTTTGTAAATAGGTCTTAGTACCAGGTGTTTATTTGTCTCAGATACGATCTTCCATCGTTTTGAAGCCAAGACTTTTTTAGAGGTTTTCTCCCTTTTCTGGTGTCCGTCTTCTAAAATTAGCCTGCCATTCGGCTTCACCAAACGATGTAGTTCCTCAAGGAATAATACAGGTTGACTGATCATATGGAAGACATCCAATACGTAAATAAGGTCAGCAGTATTTTCCTGGATAGGCACAAAATAGTCTGTTGCTTTTACCGGAACAACATTGCTGAGATTATGTTTCTCAACAATTCTTCTCGCACAGCTAATTGCTATTTCATGGATGTCAACTGCAAATACTTTCCCATCCGGGCCTACCTGTTCTGATGCCCTCCTGAGGTATCGCCCCGGGCCACATCCGTAATCAATGACTGTCCAGCCTGGTTCAATGCTAAAATCATCCAGAAGCTTTGAGGGATTGTGAAAAAGATCCATCACTTTCCATGACATACGCATCAGCTGATAGCTCCAGTTAGCCATCGCTTCAGAACGGGGAAGATTGGTGTTAACTGACATAGGTAAGTTGTTTTTTAATCCCCGTTAATATAGTGAAATTTAGCTTATTATAAAATATTTTTCAGCTAAAAGTTATTCAATAGGAAAATGAAAGCGAAGACTCATGCGCTAAGCGAATATTTCTGGAGATGAGATTGATTGTTTGGGAACCAATTTTATCGATCAGGAAAGAATTAACCAAGCCAGAACTGCCAATCCAATGATCAGCATTGACCCAAAAACCAGATATAGTATCTTTTTCTGTTTGTTGTAACGTTTAATAGCTCCAGCCCATGATTCTTCGTCTTCCAGGCTGGCCAGTGCAGTTTTTAACACTCTATAATGATATCCATAAAGACTCAGAGTGGTGGGTAGCGTAAATAGAAAGGAAATCACCAGGAGTAGGACAATAATGACTACATCCTCCAAGTCTTCAATCCTGATCTCGCCATAAGTGACGAAGTAATAAAAAAATACTCCTGCGGCCACAAACATTGGATTCGTGAGCCCCTGCAAGAATTGAATTCGATAATAATAAGATTTTAAAAAGGTCAGTTTTGTCTTGATCCCACCCTGTACTGAAATATCTTTTCTGTCTAATTGTTTTGAATTTTTCAAATATCTTAATTCAAAAACAATCAGCATTATACCTATAATAACAATTCCGAAAGCCGTCAACATAAAAGCTGTGGATTCTCTGAGTAGGTATATTAAAATGAAATAGGCCGTAATAAAAATCCCTTTCAAGACTACGTCCAGGATCAATCCATTTTGTATCCAGGTTGAAAAATCCTTCGACCTGGCCTTTCTGAAGTCGGCAATGTCTTCTACTGAGTATACAGGTTGCCCTGAATCTCTATTGACCTTTGTCCATACTTTTTTCAGATCGTCAATTTCCATGGTAAAGTTCTCCTCATTCCGAAATGTGTTTTAAATTTTTTTCGAGTTTTTTCTTAATCCGTGTAATCTTAACTCCTACATGGGTTCTTGTAATACCCATTATCTCGGCAATTTCTTCGTAGGATTTCTCTTCAAGGTACAGTAGAATGATGGCCCTGTCAATTGATCCCAGATGCCTGATAGCTTTATATAAGGCATCTATATCCTGCTGTGTAACACCGGCTTCCTCTTCTATGTATGCCGGAATATTGGGATGGAGTGATTGGGTTTCCTGAATTTTTTTCTTTTTCCTTTTCAGGGTGATGGCAGTATTGAGGGCTACCCTATACATCCAGGTAGTCAGAGCAGCCTGTCCGGCGAAAGATTGATGTCCCATCCACAGTTTAATGGTAATCTCCTGGAAAAGATCCCGGCGATCATCCTCATCCTGGCAAAACATATTACAAACTTTGTGAATAATGTTTTGGTGCAGGGTCACCTGTTCAAGAAACTCCTTTTCGGAAATCTTTACCATCCCGTTTTAATGTTCCAATGATTTGACGCAAGCCATATTGATTTATTACAATATTACAAGAAAATGAACAAACAGCAGTAGGTGAGTGTAAAACGGTAGAGATAATCAGATTTTTTGCATTCCTCCCTGATTAGAAGTATTATTGATTCGTATTTTTACGAAATGATTGTTGAGTTTTGATGAGAGGATGTAATTATATTCAGCAAAGTGCTTTAATCCAATTGTATGCGAATCCTGATTCTTTGTACTGGGAATTCCTGCCGAAGCCAAATGGCTCATGGTTTTTTGGACTCATATCGAAATAAACTGCATATACGATCAGCGGGAACACAAGCGTCTGGGATGCTTAATCCTAAAGCTGTTGCAGTAATGGAGGAAGTGGGTGTTAATATAAAGCACCATACATCAGATCCGGTCGAAAAATACCTTGAGCAGGAGTGGGATTATGTGATTACCGTATGTGGAGGAGCCAAAGAAACCTGTCCTGCTTTTTCGGGAAGGGTGAAGTACCATTTACATATGGGATTCGAAGACCCTTCGGATACAATTGGAACTGACAATTATATCTGGAGCGAGTTCCGACGGATAAGGGATGAGATTCATATTAAATTCAAAGCCTGGTCTGATGGCTTTAGTTAGTGTAGCTATCTGGTTGAAAAAGCGCTATTTCCCCTCTTGACTTAGATAAATGATTTTTCCAAACCAGTCATTTCAAGGCTTAGATCCCATAATTTCTGAACAGAATCCAGATTATAGGAAGTTTTTGAAGAAGATACCGGTTTCATTTTTTTGTAGTATTGTCCGCTTCGGTCTTCTACTTCCGGCGAGCTAGCCAGATAAACAGAGGTTTCAGCTCCTTTTTCCGGACTGAGCATAAAATTCCCCGCCCATTTAATAAACAAGTTTGATTTCTTTGGATCCCGGGCATGGGCGAATCTGCTTGCAACAACTCCAGGATGTAGACTATTGGAAGTTATTCCCTCTACTTGGAGGCGGTGACATAATGCATTAGTGAATAACACATTAGCTAGCTTTGCCTGGGAGTATGCCCGAAAATTAGAGTAAGAGTTTTTTAGATTGATGTCATCGAAATGAATCTTACCAACAAAGTGTGCTGCTGATGATACATTTATAATCCGACCAGAAGGACTTTTGCGGATCATATCTATCAGTAACTGGGTTAATAAGAAATGCGACAAATGATTGACACCGAATTGGTACTCAAATCCCTGTACAGTTTCTTGTCGATCACGTGTCATTATACCAGCATTGTTCAAGAGGACATCAAGCTGGGGGTATTTTAGTTTGATTTTTTCGGTCATCCTCTTAACATCTTCAAGATCAGCCAAGTCGCATATAAAAAGGTCGATATCTTTGTTGCAGCTTTCTTTGATGATTTCTTCCCTGGCCGAATTTCCTTTTGCCTCATCCCGTGCATGCATCAATACTCTTGCACCCATCTTGGCAAGAGCCATGGAGGAAGCTTTGCCAATTCCTGAATTTGCTCCGGTAATAAAAACTGTTTTACACTGCATGAAAAAGAGATATTGCTTCCAAGAAAGGACAAATAAACCTGGTTAATTGTTTAGGTAAATTCTGGAAGCAAGGAGACTTGGGTGGATGGAATAAGAAAAAGAGGGCAGTT
>JAUVKA010000217.1 GCA_030592205.1 Bacteroidota bacterium
AGAAATCTAATCAAATGCAACTTTTTGGAGTTGATTCATTAAAAAACATAGCTTACAAAAATGGGTTTCCTATTCATATCCCAAGAGACAGTTACAAGGATAATTTTATTGCGGTATTT
This sequence comes from Bacteroidota bacterium, assembly GCA_030592205.1. Lineage (GTDB taxonomy): Bacteria > Bacteroidota > Bacteroidia > Bacteroidales > UBA12481 > JAUVKA01. The sequence goes on from JAUVKA010000217.1 coordinate 120, forward strand.
GATGCTATTGATATGATCAATATAATTGAATCATTATCTCCGGATCAAATCAGAAAGCTAAAAAAAGAGATTGATGGTTTTGACCGAATCCTAAACATCAGCGAAAATGATAACCCAGTACTGGTGCTATACAAGGTAAAAGATTTTTAACATTCCGTAGAGACGCATGGTCATGCGTCTCTACATATAACAATTAACCAATGAAATTTAAATACATTAGTCTGATATTCACCACCCTCATCCTTATTTCCGGATGTCAGTCAAACAAAACAGATTCATTATCCACAATTTCTTTACATCCATCGAACCTGCAGATAGTATCGAGGGCTTTGGAGGATATAATAGAGATAGAAAAGATAATTCCTCTGGAGACCAAAGCGGGGGCTCTATTAGGTGGGATTTGGGGATTTGCTCAGAGTGAAAGTGGAATTATAATAAGGAACAAAGGGAACAAAAACCTATTTATTTACAATCTAGATGGGAGTTTTAGGACGAGAATTGACCGTGAGGGAAAGGGTCCGGGAGAATATGTTGGTATTTTTGGTCAGGATTGGATTCCATCAGAAAAACATACAGGTGAAGAAATAGTAATTTCAGATATTTATGGTAAAAAACTTCTCTTTTTTTCTGGCGAAGGGGAGTTTATTTCAGAGACCAAGGTACCATGGAGGATACACCATATAGCCTCTATTTCTGCAGATAAGATAGCTTGCCACCTTGGACGATTCAGCCAAATGGAGCAAAATGGTAATGGAGGATATGACCTAATTGTCCTGAATCGCAAGGGAGAGCTGGTTGAAAAATATTTTCCCTACCCCAATGTTGTTTTGTTTGAATTGGGAACAGCTTTTTCGCAAGGTATTAATGGAACAGGCAAAAGTTATTTCAAACAGCTTGATCCTACAGTTTTTCAAATTCAGTCTGATTTGTCCCTTGATACAATTTGGCGATTTGATTTTGGAAGTTATAATCCTGATACCAGTCAACTATTTCTCCCGGGAATGGAGGGAAGGAATAAACTAAACGAACTACAAAAATCTGATCCCTTCTTGTATATTTCTGATATGGTTCAAAATACCAATACCTTACTGGTGAAATTTTATCATAAACGAACTTCTTACAACAACTTCTTAAATAATAAAACCCGTAACCTCAGAACTATGCTGACAGATTCCCTCAGTAATATCGGATTCTGGAATAACTTTCCTGTGAAAGCCCCGAAATGGGCCGCTGGAGAATCATTTATTTATAATATTTCAGCTATTGGATGGATGGAAATGTTGGAAAATCTGGATAAAGAAGCAAAGACCGGATTTCGAAAAACGATTCCGGGATTTTTAAAGGCGGAAATGCTGACTGAAAATGATAACCCGGTACTGGTTCAGTACAAAATGAAGGATTTTTAAATTAATCCCTTCTTAAACTTCCCCCCAATAACCTTAATCATATCCAGGGTCATTCTCTCAAGATCATACTCCGGCTTCCAACCCCATTCCGCTCGGGCACAGCTGTCGTCCATCTTGTTGGGCCACGACTGAGCAATGCACATTTTCACGGGATCGGGATCGTATTCCATTTTAAAATCAGGAATATGTTTTTTGATCTCAGCATACAGGATCTCCGGATCAAAACTCATGGCTGTCACGTTAAAAGCATTGCGATGCCTGAGCTTTTTAGGATCTGCCTCCATAACATTGATGGCCGCATTGATGGCATCAGGCATATACATCATATCCAAAAATGTGCCGGCTCCCAAAGGGCATACAAAATGCTTGGTCTTTATAGCCGCATAAAAGATTTCTACAGCATAATCGGTGGTGCCGCCACCCGGAAGTGTAACGTTAGATATGATACCCGGATATCTCACCCCACGTGCATCAACTCCATAACGCTGCGCATAATAATCACACAATAATTCCCCCGTTACTTTGGTCACCCCGTACATGGAAACAGGTCGCTGAATAGTATCCTGAGGCGTGTTATCCAAAGGAGTACTGGGCCCAAATGCTCCTATTGAACTGGGGAAAAATAAGGCACACTTTTTATCTCTGGCAACCTGTAGCACATTGTATAATCCATTAACCCCAATATCCCAGGCCAGATGTGGTTTCTCTTCCCCAATAGCCGACAGAACTGCTGCCAAATGATAGATAGTATCGATTTTATATTTCCCTGCCACAGTCGCAATTTGCTCAACATCAGTCACATCAATAACTTCGAAAGGACCTGTATCAACCAGGGGACCGCTGCTTAGATTTCTTTTATCACTAGCCACCACATTTTCTCCACCTAATCGTCTACGAAGTTCAAGAGTCAGCTCTGAGCCAATTTGTCCACCCGATCCTGTGATAAGAACTTTCTTCATTATGCTTCAATTTATTGGTTATTGGATTTCTTTATGTAAGAACAAAATTAAAGTTTAGGACAAACTTCCCAATTAACTGGCACTAAATTATTGATAAAAATCATTAAAAATTCAAAGTCCTAATATCCACCTGATTCCATTAAATATAATATTTTTGCACCGCAAACGGATAACGGATAACGGATAACGAATAACGGATAACGGATAACGAATAACGGATAACGAATAACGGATAACGAGATATGTACGATAAATTTCAATCACATCTGAAGAAACAGCTAAGCGGAATCGAATCTGCCGGCCTGTATAAAAAGGAAAGAATCCTTACATCTCCTCAAGGAGCAGAAATAACTACCCGGGCGGGATTGAATGTTCTAAATTTTTGCGCCAATAATTACCTGGGCTTATCAAATAGTCCTGAGTTAATTGAGGAGTCGAAAAAAGCCCTGGATTCTCATGGTTATGGGATGTCCTCCGTGCGATTTATTTGTGGGACGACTGATCTGCACAAGAAACTGGAAACCACAATCTCAGAATTTTTTGGCACCGAAGAAACCATTCTTTATGCCGCCGCTTTCGATGCCAACGGTGGAGTATTTGAGCCCCTGCTTACAAATGAGGATGCTATTATTTCAGATTCCCTTAATCATGCATCTATAATCGACGGGGTGCGACTGTGTAAGGCTAAAAGATATCGTTACATGAATGCCGACATGGAAGACCTTGAAGATCAGCTAATCCTGGCTCAGCCACAACGCTATCGAATAATTGTCACCGATGGGGTATTTTCCATGGACGGGAATGTTACACCTTTGGACAAAATTCTTGCTCTGGCAGAAAAATACGATGCCATGGTGATGGTTGATGAATCCCATTCAGCAGGTGTTATTGGTAAAACCGGTAGGGGAACTACCGAATATTATAATGTACTTGGTAAGGCTGAAATCATAACAGGAACCCTGGGCAAGGCATTTGGGGGAGCCATTGGCGGATTTACAACAGGCAAGAAAGAGATTATCGAGATGCTGAGACAGCGTTCACGTCCTTATCTTTTCTCAAATTCCATCCCTCCCCTCGTGGCAGCTTCCGGGATTAAGGCCTTCGAGTTGATCACCCACTCTAGTGAGATACTCGACAAACTGCGTAAAAACACCAGCTATTTCAATGAAAAAATGACCCGGCTGGGGTTTAATATTAAACCAACAAAATCTGCTATTTGTGCTGTGATGTTAGGTGATGCAAAACTATCTCAGGATTTTGCTGCCAATCTTCTCGATGAAGGAATATATGTAATCGGATTTTATTTCCCCGTTGTCCCACAGGGCGAAGCAAGGATTCGAGTCCAGCTCAGCGCAGCACATACCCAGGGTCATCTCGATAAAGCCATAGCAGCCTTTGCCAAAGTTGGCCGGGAGCTAGGAGTAATTAAGTAAGTTGCAGATTCCCGGTCCTTGAGCCTTGAGCCCTGAGCCTTGAGCCTTGAGCCTTGAGCCTTTAAATTCCCCCTTTTTTCCCTGACTTTTATCTCTTTTTTTTCTCCTCAAAACCAATATCTTTATTGGCAAGCAAATAAATAATTTTTTACCAATGACAAACATAGGGTCATACGACGAAAGAGTAAAAAACTTCAGCTGGTCGATTGCTGAAAAAGAGCTTGATTATAAAGATGGTGACATTCTGAATATCGGTTGGTATTGCTCCGACAGGATATGCAATATGGGAAAAGCGGGAAAAACAGCCATGATTTGGGAAGGGCTGGGAGGAAAGGAAAAACAATATACCTTCAATGATGTTCGTCTCCACAGCAACACTATCGGTCATTTTTTACGTAGCCTGGGCATAAATAACAGTGATCGCGTTTGTCTTTTTATGGACAAATTACCTGAACTGTATTTGGGTGTACTTGGGATTCTGAAGATTGGAGCCGTAGCTCAACCTCTGTTTTCTGCATTTGGCGACGAATCTCTTTTCGTGCGTTTGGAAAATGCCGGAACAAAAGCCATTATCACCCAGAAAAAACATGCTGGAAAAGTGCAGAAGATTCTGGACAGACTTCCAAATCTGGAGCATATTATTATAGTAGATTACGATGGGAAAAAGCCTCTGAGAGAAAAAGAAATAGCCTTTTCTCTTGAAGACTCCAAACCCGTTGAAAAACTGGATATTTATCCCACCAAAGCTGAATCTCATTCCCTGCTGCATTATACCTCCGGAACAACCGGTCAGCCTAAAGGAGTGAAGCACGTTCATTACTCCCTGATCTCACAATATCTGACTACAAAATGGGTATTAGATCTGCAGGAGGATGACATCTACTGGTGCACCGCCGATCCCGGCTGGGTTACCGGTACCTCTTATGGTATTTTCGGACCCTGGAGCCTGGGAGTTACTATTTGTGTATTGGATACCGGCTTTTCCGCTGATTCATGGTATCAATTCATGGAAAAAAATAAAGTCAGCATGTGGTATTCTGCTCCTACAGCCATCCGATCACTCATGAAAGCCGGGGATGAAGCAGTGAAAAAATATGACTTGTCGGCACTCAGACATCTGGCCAGCGTGGGTGAACCGCTTAATGCTGAGGCAGTTATCTGGTCGGGGAAAGTATTCGGAAAGCCTTTCTTAGATACCTATTGGCAAACTGAAACCGGTTCGATGATGCTTACTAATTTTCCCGGCATGAAAATCAAACCCGGATCAATGGGCAAAGCTTTTCCCGGTATTACCGCTGTTATTCTGGATCCGGAAACTTTCGAACCCATCACTTCACCTAATAAGCCTGGCTTAATTGCTTTCCAACCGGGTTGGCCCGCGATGATGAGGACCTATTGGAATAATGACGAAACCTATCAAACAAAGTTTAAAAATGGTTGGTACCTTGCGGGTGATCGTTCCACTATCGATCAGGATGGATACTTCTGGTTTATCGGCAGGGATGATGATGTTATCAATACCGGAGGCCACCTGATAAGTCCATTTGAAGTGGAATCAGCCTTGCTGGAGCATGAAGCAGTTGCAGAATCGGCGGTCGTTGCCAAACCGGATGAGGTAAATATGGAAGTTGTAAAAGCTTTTGTTACTTTAAATCCTGGTTTTCAGGCAAGCGATGTGCTTGAACTCAAGATTATGAACTTCATTCGTAAGAAACTTTCTCCACTGGCCATGCCGCAGGAAATAGAATATCTCGACAAACTGCCTAAAACCCGTAGTGGGAAGATCATGCGACGCTTACTGCATGCTCAGGAATGGGGAGAAGAGATAGGTGATACATCAACCTTAGAAGACGATTAATAACACAAAAAACAAATAATTATGGCAACTAACGAAGAAATGAAGGAAGTAATCCTGGAATATGTTATTGAAGAATATGCTGATGAGGATGATGATGTTCAATATGACACTCCGCTGATTTCGGGCGGATTGGTAGATTCCTTTTCCATGGTATCTCTGAAAAGATTCCTGGAATTAACATACCAGATCTCTATCCCTGATGAAAAGGCAACTCCAGAAGCTTTCGATGATGTTAACAAGATAGTAGAGTTAGTACAAGAATATCTATAGGAATAACGCCATTACTTGTAGCCAGGGGCCTTGTGCCCCGGGATGAAGGCAAATCACAGCGGTACCAAAAGGCAAGCCGTGGCGATATCTGGCAAACCGAATAAACATGCATCAATAAAACAACCAAAATGGGCTATAGCGATAAAATCCGGAACCTGTATAAGGAACAACTTGCCACTATTGAGCAAGCCGGTTTATTTAAAAAAGAACGATTTATTCATTCAACACAGCAGGCTGATATTGAGGTAGAATACCCCTCAGGAAGTAAGGTCAGGAAAGCCATTAATATCTGTGCAAACAACTATCTTGGGCTTTCATCCCACCCTGAGGTAGTAAAAGCAGCACACGATGGATTAGACAGTCGTGGTTATGGGATGTCATCAGTTCGGTTTATCTGCGGCACACAGGATATTCATCGTGAGCTGGAGCAGAAGATGACCGAATTTCTGGGAACAGAGGACACAATCCTTTTCCCCTCCTGCATGGATGCCAATGCAGGTGTGTTTGAAGCCATTCTTACTTCTGAAGATGTAATCATCTCCGACCGCCTTGTCCATGCCTCCCTGGTGGATGGAATCCGTCTGGCTCCGGCTATGCATGATACTTTCAAGCATTCCAATATGATTCATCTGGAGAAAAAACTCCAGCTGCATGCTGATAAGCGAATAAGATTAGTGGTAAACGATGGGGTTTATTCCATGGATGGCGATATGGCCAAGGTGGATGAGCTGGTTGCCCTCTGTGAAAAATATGATGCAATGCTCCTGATTGATGAATCTCATTCATCCGGGTTTATAGGGAAAACCGGCAGGGGAACCCATGAGCATTTCGGCCAAATGGGTAAAATTGATATTATCACTACCACTTTTGGTAAAG
>JAUVKA010000168.1 GCA_030592205.1 Bacteroidota bacterium
ATAAGGTAAATTATTTGATATCAGAGTATTAACCGACATCATCCTTACTTGATCATCCATTACCGCACCAATTCTCAGAGCAGTTTGGGCAGGAATAATGTATAAACGGTCTGTTGCCTGGTCGCGGCCAGCCATGGAGAATCCCCCTCCACCGCCACCACCGCCACCTCGTCCGCCGCCCATTCCACCACGCCCACCTGTCCGGAAAGTCACGTTTATCAAGCCCTCCGAATCACCGATATTTGAAACAGTGTAATAAAGCTGGTAAACTGTGTTGTCACCACTCTGGATCTCAATATTTTTGACATCGGTTACCAAAAAGGATGATAATTCTTTGCCATAATACCACTTTTCAAGAAATGTATTAAGATCTACTCCATATTTTTCAGTCAATTGATCCGCAAGCACCTGGATGTCAATACTCTTAAATCGATTCTCAGCCATTAGATCAAGAATAAATGTTCGAAACTCATCAGAACCAATGGCAGCTTCAAGATAATTAAACAAGTATGTACCTTTTGACTTAATAACCTTTGGCAGAACTTTTTTATCATCAGGCATACTCAACAACTCCTCCAAACTATTCTCCATCAATGCCAGATTGGCTTGTTCCTCATCCGAAACCCCACCCAATGAACGCATGAATCCCATTGTACTTGTGGACTGATTGCCCATAAATGATTCCAGAGTAGCATTAATAATCTGGTACTCATCGGATTCTATGCGATTTATGTAATAGTAATAATTCGGAAATATTACATAAGGCCTTTCGGTACTACTGTAGAAACTGGGTCCACCCCTACTCAATCGAATACTAAAACTCGAACTACTTTCAATAAAATTGGATCGTACAAAGTTATTGAATACTCCAATCTGCATTTCCTCCTCTGTACGTCCATCATCCCTATCTGCAGAGCGCCGAACAGTACGGTCATATTCCTTTTTAAAATCTCCTCGTTGCAGGAAACATCCTTTTTCCGGAAACAGAACCATCTGAGGCTGAACATAATCCTGTGCCAAAGTCCAGATCCGCTTATACGCATAAAACTGAACCGGTACCTCAATAAACTTCAAACTTTTATATGGATATGGAAGACCAATCTGTCGTTCATAATCCATCATAGTTTCACTGATAAGAGATGCCAATGTATCTTGAATCAATGGTAATTGGCTGGTGAATACATCGTGTTCAGGAAGATGATAATAATAAAACTCAAGGCTGTCAACCATAATTTTTTTCTCTTCATAGGCTGCCGCCACCAGCGAAATTCCCGGTAAAGCAGTCTCAGATGTAAAAACCCAGGCATCTCCATCCTTATCCATCAGTCCCTGAGAAACAGGAACCAGATCATTTGAAGATTCAATCCTTAATATAAAATTGCTGAATTGCCTCAATGGACGTACGGATATCCTGCTTCCAAATGTCCATCCTGCAATCGGATACCAGACAGATTCCGGAGTAAGAACAACACAATCATCCTCCAAAATAGCATATCGTTTCTGTGAGTTGGTGATGAAATCCGGACCATGTCTTTCTTCTAACTGTTCTTCATCAATATCGAGATAACAAATTCTTTCATCGACATATCCCTTGTAAATAAATTGTAGTTCACCAAGCTGCCCAGGTGATAATGCATTACTAAAATTGCATCGTACCAGATGCTTATCCCTGCTAAACTCAATCTCTTGATCATCAAATATAACTTTTGACAATTCCAGACCGGGATTTAGGGAGAATAATGCATCTTCTATTGTTAGGTCTGAATCATTGATAATCTCCATCTCAGTCACAGCTTCCAGCTCATTCCCACTATGCTTCACATCTATTGAGTACTCAACAACTTTCACTGTTGCATCACCCTTAACCTTGTCATTTAATAATCTGACTTCCTCAGCAAATTTTTTGTCTTTAGAGAAATTTTGCCCGTAATATCCCATGCCTGCCAATCCAGCAAGGCTGAATAACACAAGAAGAAATATTGAGGCCAGGCTTGCAGCTTTGGATTGTGGAAGGCGTCTCAAAAGTAGAATGGTGGCAAATATCATGGAGAGGCCAAGAGAAAGATATATTCCCCTATGTAAAAAAATTTCAAGATTCTGACCGGTTCCAATAAAATCCGACCACATCATCGGCATTGAGAAGGCCATGTAATCAAATAAATTGGAAACCTTGCTGCTGACGAAAAAAATTGAAACGGCAGCCAGTCCTAATAGGATTATTAATGTTACAGCTTGGTTTCTAAGCAAGGACATCAGCAAGAAGGCCAATCCCAGAGTAAAAATCAGAGTGGGGAAAGAGATTAAAAAGGGATATATAATATAACCCAGCCAATGCACTTCAACACCGGAAACCACGATATTGATGATTAGTGCCATTGCAATTACAAGCAAGTTGAGAAATCCAAAAACTATCAAAACACCTATAGTTTTTCCCCATACATATTCCCAATTGGTCATGGAACGAGTATAGATCACCTCGGTTGTATCCAATTTTTTATCCCTTCTGAGAAAATCAGCTGCAAGAAAAATTGCGATCAGTGCCTGAGCAATATTCAGAAAGGCTACATTAAAATATGGGATATTAGAAGACAGTGACCTTAATGTCCAGCCCAGCGGTCCGTTTTCATCAGTCAAAAAGCCGATGTTCATGCTCAATAGCATGAGAACAGTCAGAATTGCAAAAATTCTGAAAAACCAGCTTCTGAAAAGTGTTTTCACTTCGAAGCGGGCAACAGTATTAATATTGGCTATCATTCCCATGATTATTACTTTACATCTGTTTATTTAAAACATATTCCACAAAATAGACATAAGCATGCTCCAGATTTGGTTCAACCTCAATAGCAGGGTAGTCTTTAATTTCGTCAGCCACTACCTGAACATCCCAACCATCAACTGAGGGAATAGTTGAAATGACATTAAATTTTTCTTTGACTGACTCAAATTCAAGATTGCTTAAGTTCATTTTAAATACATGACCCCTTGCCTGCTCTACAAGGGCATCAGGAGAGCCATTGAATACTAATTTCCCTTGATCAAGCAGGGCCATATTGTTACAGGAACTTGAGATATCACCAACAATATGCGTAGATAATATGATGATCATCTCTTTTTCAGTCATTTTCGAAAGTAGGTTTCTAAACCTGATACGTTCATCCGGATCCAAGCCAGTAGTTGGCTCATCAACAATAACAATCTTTGGATCACCGATTAAAGCCTGCGCTATGCCAAGACGACGCTTCATCCCGCCAGACAATTTATTGGCTTTGCGGTCTCTTACATCAAACAGGCCAACCTCTTCCAACAGTCTCTCAACCTCATCATTTCTGACAGCCTTATTACGCATACCTGCCAGCCTGGCCGAATATTCCAGGAACTCCCAGGTCCTTAGCTTTGCGAAAAACCGAAAATCCTGGGGAAGATAACCCAGGACAGCTCTAACCTTTCTTCTGTTTTTCTGAAGATCTTCACCATTAATCAAAACCTTACCCCTGGTGGGTTTTAGTAATGTAACAAGAATCTTCATCAAAGTAGATTTCCCGGCGCCATTAGGTCCAAGCAATCCAAACATGCCGTCTTCAATTTCTAAAGACACATCATTAATTGCTTTGTTTCCGTTCCGGTAAATTTGTGTGAGATGATCAATTGATATTTTCACAGTATATAATGCTTGTATGATTTATGTTTTATTTGGATCAATATTAACCAATTCAGTTTAATTTAAACATGTTAAAATGTGTTAAAAGTATAAATTTATTCGCCCTCTTTTAAGGACCAAATAAATGGAATGGCTCCCATACCAATAGCCACTGAAATTAAGAATGCCATATTGAGACCAATACGATCGGCTATCCACCCCATAATCATCACCATTACTGCATTTAAAAGAAAATTTATTGTAATGTAAAGCCCGTTGATGAAGGTTAGGTGTTTAGTTTTGACGTCGTTTACCACACTCAGGATAACGGGTGAGGGAGCAAAAAGGAAAAAGCCCATGATGATCAATACGGGAATTCTCCAAAAAGAATTAACCTGTGTGAATAACAGCATCAACAATGGTGTTAATATGGCGACGATACGGAGCAGATTCCTATTGCCAATTTTATCAGCCAGGGGCCCAGCGAGCAAAGTACCGGCTACTCCTGCTCCCTGCAAAATAGCCAGGGCAGCCCCAGCAAACCATAGAGTGTGGCCTTCAAACATTAAAAAAGTTGGAAGATAAAGAGTCAGGGATGATTTTATTGCTCCGAAAAAGAAGGTAAATCCAGTAACTGATGTAAACAAAGGAATGAAGGAATTAAATACCTTAAAATAGTCGGGTTTCACTTTATCCTTACTGAAATCTTGTCGTATCTCAATATCTTTGAGCCTGTGAAACAATACCATAGAGGCAATTATCCCCAATGGAGCCAAGCGCCATGTTCCTTCCAGACCCCATAATGATACGGCTCCAAGAATTGCCAGAGGGCCGGCTGTTCTGGCCACTTCACCACCAACCATAAACAAACTCATGCCTAATCCGGGCCTGTCGCAGGAAACTTTTCGGATCATAACCGGCCCGGGGACATGAAAAAAAGCAGAACTTAAACCAGAAGCCAGCATTATTATAACCAGGAAGATATAGCTGGGAGCAATACCGATAAGACTCATGAATATGCCGGTAATAGCTGGCGTGAAAATGATAAAATAACGGGATGGAACTCTTTCTGCAAGAATTCCAATTAATGGATTTAATATGGTTGGAATCTTCTGAAAAACAGAAAGAGTCCCTGCCTGGAACAGGCTGATTCCCATCTTATCAATCAATAGTGGCAGAAGGGGAGCGAGAAAAGATGTATAAATATCATGGAAAAAATGAGCCAATGATGTTGAAAGGACATTTGTTGTTTGAAACTTACATGATTTTGACAATGGCATTACTTAGGGGCAATTTTATACAGAATGAGGGCAATAAAGGCGAACAGGAAGTTAGGAATCCAAACGGCAAATAGTGGTTTAAGATCCCCTGAAACTGAAAACTCCTGAGAGACCTGCATAAAAAGTATGTATGAAAAGCTAAGTGCAATTCCGAATCCAATATGCATACCCATTCCACCACGGATCTTTCTGCTCGACAAGGAAACACCAATGATAGTCAGAATAAAAACTGCAAATGGAGCAGCAGTTCTGCGGTATAATTCAATAAAATAATACTCATCACTCTGGCCTCTCGACAATTCTTCCTGTATGAATTTTTTAAGATCTGGGCTTGTCATAGATTCTACGATGGTGTGAGGACGTTTGAATTCATCAGGATATAAGTTTATTGCCGTATCAATATCTTCCCCGGAAGTAATGGTTTCCCTTAATCCGTCCATTTCTCTTATCCAGTACTTGTGGGCCCGCCATTTTTGCTTTGTAGAATCCCATCGAATGAATTCGGCCATCATTTTTGAAACAAGTTTTCCATCGTCAAAGGTCTCCATTGAAAATTTCGTACCATGGTCGACCTTAGGATTATAATTATCCAAATAAACAAAGACTCCCGGGGCAATTTGTCTATGAATATTTTTCTCAGGACTCCGGTATTGCTTTTTGAAGTACTGTTCTTCAAAATTCAGTCGTCCGATATTTGAATGTGGGATAACATAATGTCCTAAAACAAAAGTCAGGAGAGCAATAAAGCTTGCACTAATAAAATATGGAACCATCATCCTTCGGTAGCTTATCCCACACGACAGAATAGCTACTATTTCGGTATGCATGGCCATTTTTGATGTAAAAAAAATTACGGCAATAAAAACGAAAAGGAAACTAAAAAGGTTAGAAAAATATGGAATAAAATTGAGGTAATACTGAAATATTATGGCATTCAGAGGAGCTTTTTTTTCTATAAAATCATCAATCTTTTCAGAAAAATCAAATACAACACTAACCAGTATTATCAATCCCAGAGCGAAGAAAAAGGTGCCAAGAAATTTCTTGATGATATATACGTCAATTCTCTTTAGTCTTGACATCTTATAATCTGCTACCCAGTTTGGGAATCATTTCATTCTTCCATTTGGTAAAATCCCCAGAATTTATTTTTCTTCGGGCTTCGTCAACAAGCCAAAGGTAAAAAGCCAGATTATGAATACTGGCTATCTGGGCACCAAGTCGTTCACCAGTAGTGATCAAATGCCTTAAATAGGCTTTCGAATAGGAGGCATCAACATAAGAAACACCCTCGGGATCAAGAGGAGAAAAGTCGAATTTCCATTTCTCATTTCTCATATTCATGATCCCGTTTTTAGTAAACACCATCCCATTTCTTCCATTACGAGTGGGCATTACACAATCAAACATATCCACTCCCAAAGCAATAGATTCAAGAATATTGACCGGGGTTCCAACGCCCATTAGATAACGTGGTTTATCTGCGGGTAGTATTTCATTAACCACCTCCACCATAGCATACATCTCTTCATGTGTTTCACCGACAGACAATCCACCGATTGCGTTGACCGGCATATCCATGCTCGCAATAAATTCTGCAGATTTTCTTCTTAGATCTTCATAAACACTTCCCTGAACAATAGGCACAAAATTTTGACTATGCCCATAATGAGGATCTGTATGCAAGAAGTGTTGAATTCCTCTTACCAGCCAATCATGAGTAAGATCCAAAGATTTGTCAGCGTAATCATAATCACAGGGATAAGGAGTACATTCATCGAAAGCCATAATGAAATCAGCACCAATAATACGCTGAATGTCAACAACATTTTCGGGAGTAAACAAGTGCTTCGACCCATCAATATGTGAAGAAAATCTGGCTCCTTCCGGACTGAGTTTCCGGTTGGCAGCAAGAGAAAATACCTGGTAACCACCACTATCAGTCAGGATAGGCTGTTTCCACCCCATAAATGCATGTAAACCACCTGCTGCTTCTAAAACATCAGTTCCAGGTTTTAGATATAAATGGTAAGTATTTCCCAAAATGATTCGGGCACCTATATCGTCTTGAAGCTCTCGCTGATGAACTGCTTTGACAGTACCTACCGTACCGACCGGCATAAAAACGGGAGTAGCAATATTACCGTGATCTGTTTTAATAAGCCCGGCCCGCGCCCGACTATTCAAATCCGTCTGAGAAATGCTAAAATTCATGCAGATACTGATTAAGGGCAAAGATAGCTAAATTTCAGGCGTATCTCCTCCGTAGAATTTCCAATTCTATTATCTTTAGACCCTGACATGTTATTTTATCGCATCAGCTTATTCTAATAGCTAATTAATGATAAAGCAGTTGTTTAATATCCCCCTGGAGGATTCACTATTTTGGATCTGGTTACTTATTGCCGGCTTCTTTATGCTATTTTTTATTATCCAGCTTAATTTTTTCTTTCGCTTTTATAAAAAATTACCTGCCTACAAAAAGTTAAATAACAAGACCAACACAGATCCGGTTTCGGTGATCATTTGTGCTAAAAATGAAGAGGAGAACCTCCGTCGCTTTCTACCTTCTGTATTGAATCAATTTTATCCGGAATTTGAAGTAATTGTAGTCAATGATGGTTCTACTGATGATACCGAGGAGGTACTGGGCGAATTCAGGAGAATTTACCCTCACTTATACGTCACGGGAATTGAAGGAAAACCCGGATATGTTTCAGGGAAAAAAGTAGCCCAAACTCTAGGGATAAAAGCCGCCCATCATGATCAATTAATTTTTACAGATGCTGACTGCGAACCGATTAGCCCTAATTGGCTTCGACATATGCAGTCGAATTTTATGCAAAAAACTGAAATTGTTTTGGGTTATGGAGGATACAAAGTCAGGAAGGGCTTGTTAAACAAATGGATAAGAATCGATACAGTATATATTGCAATGCAGTACCTGAGCTTTGCCCTCAAGGGAATTCCTTTTATGGCAGTTGGAAGAAATCTTGCTTATCGAAGAAGCCTCTTTTTTAACAATAAAGGTTTTGCTTCCCACCTGCACATTGCCTCAGGGGATGATGACCTTTTTGTTAATGAAACTGGCACCAGGTATAATACTGCAATTGAAATACACGCTGAAAGTCACACTCTGAGCGAACCTGAGAAATC
>JAUVKA010000192.1 GCA_030592205.1 Bacteroidota bacterium
GAGCACAATCACAATTTCTAATAGACAGATACAAGCTTTTTTACATCTCCACAGGTGATCTGCTGAGAAAAGAAATTGCAAAAAAATCTAAACTTGGCCTGGAAGCACAAAGCATAATTGCATCAGGAGGTCTGGTATCTGATGAAATAATAGTCCAGATCATTGAAAAAACTATCACCGAAAATCCTGACTCAAATGGTTTTCTTTTCGACGGTTTTCCAAGAACATATATTCAGGCTTACATTCTTGAAGGACTGATGATCAAATTAAATGCTTCTCTCAATTGCCTGATTAGCATAGAAGTACCCGAACAGGTATCAGTTGACAGATTATTGCAAAGAGGAATTACATCAGGTCGATCCGACGATAACGAAACTGTTATAAGAAACAGACTGAAGGAATATGACGAAAAAACCCTGCCTGTTCTGAAGTACTATAAAGATAAGGGTATTTATCATGGGTTAAATGGTAATGCCAGCATTGATAAAGTCAGCAAAAAGATAGGTGCAATTATAAAAGAAGAACTAAGTAAAAGCTTGCTGAATATCGTATTATTTGGTTACCCCGGGTCTGGACGTGGATCCCAGGGAGTGGCTCTTGCTAAAAAATTTGATCTGGAATATGTTGCCACCGGACCAATGCTGGAACATGAAATAAACAAGAAAACTGAAACGGGTAAAAAGATCATAGAGCTATACGAGAGCGGCAAATTGGTACCTGATGAAATTGTTGTTCAATTAATAGAAAAAAAACTCGCCAATTCAAAAAATGTTAAAGGATTCATTTTCAAAGGATTCCCCAGGACTCTAGTACAATCCTATATCCTGGATGGGCTTTTAAAAAGACATAGTACAGCAATTTCGGAAATTATCGAAATTGAAGTACCCACTCTGGAGCTTATCAAAAGGTTGGATGCCAGGAGCAAAACAGATCGCTGCATGCCCTATGACACAAGCACTTCGAAGATCGTCAAACGCCTACAGGAGCACGAAACCAAAACTGTTCCGGTAATTGAAAAATACAACCAACTTCATGGAGTAGTTAAAGTTGATGGAATTGGTAGTTTTAACGAAGTTTTCGAAAAAATCAGCTATCACATAGAAAGCAAGTTCAAGAGTATTGGTTAACGAAGTAGGGTAAGATGCCCTGTTAGGGGTTTATCTTCATCATTCAGATAAATCAGGTAGTAATAAGTACCCATTGATACATAATTGCCCTCGTACTTCCCATCCCATGGCTCAGGATATCCTCTGCCCGACTCAAATAGCAGGCGGCCTCTGGAATCATAAATCTTCACTATTGCCTCTGGGTGGTATTCAATAATCCCTATTTTCCAAAAATCATTAACACCATCTTCATTGGGTGTGAATGCATTTGGGATCAAATAGCTAAGATCCAGATCAAAAAATAATTCCTTATAACAATCTCTGGAGTCAGTAATGGTAACTGAATAACTACCAACACCTATTCCGGTTCTTATCGTATCCGTTTCAAAATTATCCCATAATACAGAAAAAGGAGGACTTCCGCCGTCGATCAGAGTGAGTGAGATTTGGCCATCCAGGCAGGAGGCACATGATGGAGATGCTAATTGATAGTTGGTTAATAATTCTGTTGGCTCAGTAATGGTTATCGGAATACCATAGTTCCTGGCGCAAACTGAATCCTCCAAAACTCTAACCCTATAATGGTCGCCAGCCTGCAAATTTTCGAAACGACCTCCATTATCGAAATATTCAAAGCCCCCATCAATTGAATAGGTATAGGTATCACCCGTTCCATGGGCAAAAATATTGATCTCCCCATCCACTTCACCAAAACAACTAATATCTCTAACAATTACCGTGTCGATAAGAATAGAATCAGGATTCACGATTTGTAGAGTTAAACTATCCCGGGCAGCACATCCAGCTGTTGATATTTCCAACCAATAGAGTCCATTTTCCAGAACTGATATTTCCTTTGTTGTTTCATCTGTGCTCCACAGATAATTTTCACCTGATCCTCCCTGCAATACCACCGGTTCATTAGTGCATAGGGTTTGGTCTTCGCCAAGGTATACCTCTGGATAAGGATGAAAAATAATACCTATAGTGTCAGTAGCGGCACATTGATTATTATCTAATGCTGTCAGAACCAACTCGGGTATATTCTCTGTGATTTGGACAAGCATACCCGACATCCCGTTACTCCATGTCCATTCTTCAAAAATGTCTCCCCCTTCTAAGGTAATGGTGTCTCCCTCACATGCCGACAGATCAGGCCCCACATCAGGTTTGTTATAAGGTAATACGGGTATGGTAATTTCAGCATATCCTTTGCATTCATTTCCCTCTTCATCTCTGGAAATGCCCATTACGATATAGGTAGATTCAAAATAGGGTTCTATTATAATCTGCTCATCTGTAGGTCCTTCAGGGTTGATCCATACATAATAATCAGCATTCTGGGCTGTGAGAGTAATCGGAGTACCGGGGCAAACAGGCTCGTTTACAGAGGCAGTAATCACCGTTTCCGGAGCTCCAAATTCCTGAACCACAATCTCTAATAAGGTATCACATCCTGTCAATAATGAGCTTACCTGAATCCGGTACATGCCGGCTCCCACATCAAATATTATGTTACTTGTATTGTCTGGGAAGTCCTCCCAAAAATAAGTATAATCGTCAGGATTCCCTTCCGGGACAACAGTTGCCGATCCATTGAGCTGTCCACACAAGGCTTTCTCAGATGTTACTGCGATAGGCGGCATAATATAGAACTCAACAGATATTTCATCCCGGAAGGTGCAGTAATTTGTATCCTGTGCATAAAGCGCCAACTTATCAACAGCCTGAGTAAGCATTATTGACTGTCCTGTCATTCCATTGTCCCAGTAATAATCAAGGTAATCATCCGGAGCCTCGATCCAGATTGTATCTCCATAACATGAACTCAGGTCTTCACCAAGTTCAGGTATGTTTATGGGAGCAACCTCCACCAGGTATTCGAATTCTGTTTCACAAACCCCGCCGTCTCCATCAGTTGAAACCCCTCTAACTCTATAAGTTGTAGTCACTTCAGGACTTACCACAACCTGGCTTTCACCTCCTCCTTCAGGTATTATCCAATCAAAAAAATCAGCATTTTCGGCTGTAAGCGTAATCTCAGTACCTGGACAAACCAGGCTGTCTGCTGCCACTGATGAAACTATTCTCACCGTTCCCTGTGCTTCAACTGTAATATCCACAAAAGATTCGCAGCCTGTTTGGTTCGAAGTAACATAGGCCCGATACACCCCACCCGGAATATCAGTTATTTTATTACTGGTTTCCCCGGGAAAATCTTCCCACCTGTACGTATAATTCTCAATAGCCCCATTGGGAATTACTGTGGCAGTCCCATTGCTCTCAGCACACTTGGCCTCAGTGGATTCGAAAGTGAGAACCGGTGGATATTTCCGGATTACATTGACCGTATCCCAGGTAATACAGCCATTGTAATGTGTAACAGCCACTCTGAACTCCTTGGCAGCATATTCCGCTCCCGTTGCAGTATTAATACCCAGTGAATCAACAAGCAGGTATCTGTCCCGTGCAGTAGATTCAACCCAATAATAAAAGGCCCCATTACCGGCATCCAGTACAATTTGGGAACCAGAGCAAAGAACTGTATCTCTTGGCCATTGACTCTCCGGGGGAGCATATATGGTCATTTTCCGTGTATATTCAACCGGAACCCCGCTTTTGATTGCTGTTAAAACAACTTTATATTCACCTGCTTCCTGAAAAGTATAATCATAAATATTTGTTCCGGCAACAGGATCATAAGCACCGGTAACGTTAGCAAGGAACTCACCGGTTTCCCATTTAGAAATAGCAAAAAATGGAAAATTCATGCCAGTCCGGTCGGTAATATAAAATGATGTAAGCTCACCCAGGCAGGTATGATTAAAATAGAAAGCTTCGGGCTTGGTTCCAATTGGCAGAGTAGCAGGTAAACCCAGCTCAGAGAAACCACCTTTATCAGTATCATTGTCCAGTAAACGGGCTCCAAATTCCTTATATTCACAATCCAGATTGTTTGGGCTATTGATCACGCCAAGATAATCCTGACCCACAATTGCCACATATATTTTTCCATTTGGAGCCAATTGCAATGCTCCGCAATTTAGCTCGGGATTGCTGCGTATGAAGGATACCCGGGCCCTCATCTCAGCAACTGCCCGAATATTTAGATCCCACTGGTATATCCAACCGCCATCCTTACTTGTCCCATATAAATAACGTCCACTAGGGGAAAACTCAACACCATAGGCCATGCGTATGAATTTGGTTTTCCCCCCTATCCTATCTCCTGCAGGAAGAAAAATGGGATTTGATAATTCTCCCGTTTCCTTATTGAAATTGTATACTTCAAACCGACGCTCACCCTCCAGAGCTACAGCAACCCTATTTCCCTGCATCGACACTTTCATTTGGCCGGATGCCCCCCCATGAGACCCATCATCGTTAACGCTATCAAGATGCCAGGAACCAATCGCCTGATAACGGAAATGATGAATAAGGCTGTCGAGATTATAATGAGCAAAACTATCATTTCTAAACCCATGCATCAACAGCCTGTAAGAAGGAATTGTTGAGCCCTCTTCAGTGGTTTGCAAATAAGGAACAGCAGCAAATTTCTCTGTGGAATTTTTCAGGATGCCTTCAAAACCTGTTTCCTCTGAATGATCATATATAACCTCCCCCAAGGCATCATTGGTAAAATCCACGATGTAATAATTACCTCCATAATTATCATCATCTGGTGAAGAAACTTGCTTAGTAGTAAAAACAAAATACTGATCAGGATTATTACGATTCGGAATTATAGTAGCTGAATGAGTGGAAACTGAATCCCCGGAAAGGCCAGCCGCCATTATTCCATGATTTCGATTCCAAATCGTTCTTCCATCAGTATAAAACAACAAGTTCCCCAGGGAATCGGAAACACTGGCTACCCCCTCTGAGGTATTAGTCTGGCCATCCGTTAGAGGTAGTGGAAAATGTTCCCGGAAGTCAAGACCTGCATGTTGACCAAAATACCAGATAGCGGATTCCTTTTGCCCGTAAACACTTAAAGTACTGACAAAAAGTGCCAGTATTAAAATCCACTTGTAACCTACCCTTCCCTTCATCATCCCGGATCCAAACATCGGAAATGTTTATCTTATTATTGATATTTTTCTTGACAAGAACCTTCCGTTCTTGCTGTTAACTACTATGACAAACACACCATTAGGAATCCCATCATCCAGTTGATATCTTTGTTCGCCATGGCATGTAAAGGTAGTTATTTTCCTTCCTCTCAGGTCATAAATATCTATCCCTGTGATTTTTCCAGAATAATCATTGATTAGAATCTCATGATGGAGAGGAGAATATGACACCATCGGCAATTTATTGGCAATCTCCTCAATACCAGTTGATTTAGTATAGCTTAAGTGAATGTCATCAACAAAAGCAGATCCTGTATTGCCAGCATTGCTGAACCTAATTCCCTGGAATGGATTTGCATTGGCAGATCCATCCTTTTGAATGTTCCAATTCCATTGTGCAATTTCATTTTCATTAATAAGCAGAGTTCCTTTTCCTGAAGGCAAATCAATAGCAATACGAGCATAGTTCCAGTCATTAGGGATGAAAAAGAATTGACTGGAGGACTCGCCATAATCAAAGGTTCCGAGATTATCACCGAATAAGCCGATCCTCGAATTCACAACCATGGTATCATCTCCACTATTGCTAACCTGCATTAACTCTATTCCAAATTCTGCTCTGTTATTCCTGAAATAAAACTCAATAACATAGGCCGAATCTGCCTTCGGATCAACCAGAACTCCGGCATCAGCAGTAGTCGTAAATTCCAGGGAATATCTGCCTGACCTTTTAATCGTTCTACTTGTTTTGGCAGGTTCAGGAAGCGCATCACCAAAACTAATCCAGAAAGGAGACTCAAACGACACATCACATTTAGCATAATATTCATCAAAATCTTCAATAAATGGCATGGGGAATGCTTCAAAAGTTGAAAAATGATAAATCCCGGAATAGTAGGTAGTATCATTATGAAAGGCCTCCACACGCCAATAATAATCCAGGTTGTTTTCAAAATTATAATCAAGGAAATTGGTAGAATGGAAAGGTGCTAGCAATGCGAGTTGATCCCGTGTTTTACCAATATAAACGTTATAGAATACGTTGGACTCATCATTGAAATTGGACTGCCAGCTAATTTGACTGGTATTTGGCACATTAGTATTCCTGGCAGGTGAAGGATAGCAAGGAACAAAGGAAGATGGGGAAGTATGCTCCAAAGCAGGTGCACTCCCACTGATATTGGGAAGAATATCTTTGTAAGATTCATAACTAATATAGCAACTATCAATCGTCAGGTAAGTAATATGAAAAATATCGAAAAATGAAAGGTTTTGAAAATATCTGTCTGCTCCATACAAATCACAGCAATTATTAATAATAGCGTCATGTGAGGCAAACACAATCACACCGGCATCCGAGTTGTGTCTGAGATCGTAGAAATCATAGGGAAGCCCATCGGAACCCTGAATAACATTCAGTGAATTAGTGTTTTCAAATATTGTAAAATCAAATTGTTTGCAACGGTGAAACATCAGGTAATTCAAGCCATTCAGGTAACTCCCTTCCTGAATACTTGTCAGAAATAGCCCATCAATAAACAAGTTTTTTAGTTCAGAAAGCTGGTCGATTCCTCTTTGATCCTGAAAATCAACTTCCAGCTTTTTAACCATTTCCAATTCCCCAACAAAAGGTATCCGGTTCAGATCTTCAGTATAACCAAGCTGGATATTTATCGCCTGACGTAATTCCAGGCTAGGAATATCAGCAAGGGTTTTATCGGAAATATATGTATATGGTTCGCTGATTTCCGAAGCACCATAAGTGTTATAAACAGCAATACAATTTATCTCTGAACTGATTCCCATATCCTGGGGATGCACCATCACAGAAGTGGATGTAGTTTCCAGAATAGGAACAAGGCCGTCGCGAAGAATAATATAACGATCAAAACTGACAGAAAGGGAATCCGGCAGATTGATATTCCAGGTGATATTAAGACTATCCCCTGCAGTGACCACAGAGAGATCCTGGGGAGCAGGCATCATAGATCTGGGATGATAATTGATAAAGCAACTTAAAAGAAAATGATTCACATCAGTAGTAACATTCGGAAAATCAAGAAAATAGTATCCATCAAACTCCCCTCCCATTCCAAGATTAAAATGAAAGAAATTGGTATCGTAATACCCGTCAATAACAAAGGTATGACCCTTCCATTCAGCAGGTATAGGCCGATTCATTGATAGCTGATGCTTGAGCATTGGGATAAAATTATGTTGCCAATACTCAACCTTACGCATGTTGTTACTATAGAAAAAATGCATAGGCAAGGTCTCCCTGAAAGTGAACAAGTCA
>JAUVKA010000169.1 GCA_030592205.1 Bacteroidota bacterium
GCCCGATTCGAAGAAATTACTGGCCAACAAATACAGCCCGGGATATAAACGAATGGTTCATTATGTCAAATCTTCTCCCGAAGACCAGCTTCAGCCTGAACATTCTGAACTTCAATATACCAAGCCGGGTGATAAGCTGGCCCATCGCAAACCGGCTCTCTTTCTTGTTGAAGAGAAAAAGCAAATCATGGTTCCTGATAACCTTTACTCTGAACAATACAGCTTGGGTGGATTCAAATGGAGGGATGACAGTCGGGCTGTCACTTTTGAATATAACCAAAGAGGACATCAGGCTTATCGCATTATTGAAATTAATGCTGAAACAGGTGAGCCCCGTATCGTAATTAATGAACAATGCGAAACTTTTTTTCATTATAGCGGCAAGAAATTTAGAAAAGACCTGGATGATGGCAAGGAGATTATCTGGACATCAGAAAGGGATGGATGGAATCATCTTTACCTGTACGATGGGAATACCGGAAAAGTGAAAAATCAAATTACAAAAGGAGAATGGCTTGTACGAAAAGTACCTTATGTTGATGAAGAAAACCGGATGATCTTTTTTGAAGCCTCAGGGAGAGAACCCGGAGATCCATATTTTATTCATCTATATAAAATAAATTTGGATGGATCTGATTTGACACATTTAAGCCTTGCAAATGGAAATCATAGTATTTCACTTTCAACTGAAAAGGACTACTTCGTTGATACCTGGTCAAAGGTTGATCAGGCACCTCAATCGGTGTTGAGAAGCTCTGTGGATGGACATGAAATACTTCCCCTCGAAAAGAGTGACATTAGTGAATTGGAGACAACCGGGTGGAGGCCGCCGGAAGTGTTTGTATCCAAGGGAAGAGATGGTAAAACCGATATCTGGGGAATAATAGTCAGGCCATCCAATTTTGATCCGGAAATATCATATCCGGTAATTGAATATATTTATGCAGGACCGCATAGCTCTTTTGTTCCAAAATCATTTCGTGCCTATAGTTCAATGCAGGCGATGGCTGAATTAGGTTTCATCCTGGTGCAATGTGATGGAATGGGTACCTCCAACCGATCCAAAGCCTTTCATGATGTATGCTGGCAGAACCTGGGAGATGCAGGATTCCCTGATCGAATTGAATGGATGAAAGCTGCCACAGAAAAATACCCCTATATGGATGTTTCCAGAGTAGGTATTTATGGTACCTCGGCAGGCGGACAAAGCTCTACTGGAGGGGTGCTGTTTCACCCGGAGTTTTATAAGGTAGCAGTCAGCTCATGCGGCTGTCATGATAACCGTATGGATAAGATCTGGTGGAATGAACAATGGATGGGCTACCCAATCGGACCTCATTATGCTGCAGCATCAAATGTCGATAATGCCCACAAGCTGGAGGGAAAATTATTCCTGATAGTAGGGGAAATGGACAATAATGTAGATCCATCCTCAACAATGCAGGTAGTGGATGCCCTGATAAAAGCCAATAAGGATTTTGATCTCCTGGTTGTGCCGGGCATGGGACATTCAGGCGGGGGGAAATTTGGAGATCACAAGAGACGCGACTTCTTCGTCAAACACCTTTTGGGAGTTGATCCTCCTGAATGGAGCAGCTTTGATTAGAGATTAAATACTCCCGGCAGCCAGAGACTCAGCTGTGGCAGATAGGTTATCAGCAACAGGGTCAGAATCATAACAATCCAGAAGGGAAGCATGGGTTTTATCACCTTTCCTATACTTACCTTGCCTACACTGCAGCCAATAAACAAAAGTGATCCTACAGGGGGAGTACACAATCCTACACTCAGGTTAAGAACCATGATTATCCCAAAATGAATTGGGTGGATACCTAATTGCACCACAGCCGGAAGGAAAATCGGTGTAAAAATCAGAACGGCAGGAGTCATATCCATAAATATGCCCACAAAAAGAAGAACGAAGTTGATAATGAGCAATATAACAAACTTATTGTCGCTTACAGATAACATCGCCTGGCTCATCGACTGAGGAATATCCTGGTAGGACATCACCCAGGAAAGTGCCATTGAGGCGGCAACCAGAAGAAGTACAATCGCAACAATCTCCATCGTATCAAGAATAATGTTGGGAAGATCTTTTATTTTCACCTCACGATAGATCATGGCCAAAGCCAGTGTATAGACCACGGCAATACCTGAAGCTTCGGTTGCTGTAAAATATCCGGCAACAATCCCCCCAATCACAATAACCAGCATTAGTAAACTAGGAATGGCCTCGAAAAACCGAAGAAAGCCCTCTTTGATAGTTACTTTTTCTGTGACAGTTACATCCATCCTGCGTGCATAATAACCTGCAACTAGCATAAGAGACAATCCAACCATGAGCCCCGGCACATATCCTGCTATAAAGAGAGCAGCAATGGACACTCCTCCACTGGCCAGAGAATAAACAATAAGGATATTACTTGGTGGAATAATCAGTCCGGTGGTAGCCGAAGTAATATTAACCGCCGCACTAAAAGGACGGGGATAACCATCCTTTTCCATAACAGGACTCATAAATCCACCAATTGCAGAAGCCGAAGCTGCTGCAGAACCGGAAATTGCTCCAAACAGCATGTTGGCAATAATATTCACAAAAGCCAGTCCTCCCGGAATCCAACCCACCATAACTTTGGCAAGATTTATCAGGCGCCTGGCAATTCCTCCACGGTTCATCAATTGTCCTGCGAAAACGAAAAATGGAATAGCTAAAAGAGGAAAACTGTCGAGTGAAGTGGCCATTCTCTGTGCTATAGTTGTAAAAGTTGGTATGGCTTCGATACCCACCAGCATCGTTAACACAGCTGATATTCCAATGCTGAATGCTATCGGTACACCTATAACAAGCAGAATGATAAAACTAATAACCAAAACTAATACGCCAGCTAATTCCATTCTTTGCTATTTTTTTGCCAGCTCAAAAGCTGCAGTGGTTGTATAATATTTAGCTATCATGTTTGGCACTTCCCAATCAGGTAGTTTTCCGGCCTGAAGATATTCCAGGAATTTCTTTGTGACCTGTACAAAATGCCCCTCATGACCAATCCTGAATTTAGCCGGGATATCCACACGAAATCCATTGTCAATCGGAACCAAAACTAATCCGGGATATTGGCTGCTCAACCCAGAGATCCAATTATTCAAAGCTTTCTTCCAGTCGTGATTTGAATTATGCGGCAAAACATATAATTCCGGTTTGTAATTTTCCTCTGCACCCTGACGGATCTCCAGATTCGCAAGAGAACCCCGCATCAAGGAAAAATGCGTATCACCCGCCCCTTCAGGAGCCTTGTACTTCCATTCAACCTTAACCCGGGCATATACATCAATTAACTTGTAAGTGATTTCACCATTGCAAAATACCTCCAGCAATGAATCCTTGTTGACATATTTTTCCAGGTAATCCGGAAATCCATTTAAGCGGGTCACCCTGTTGAACTCTTCTGAACTCAAACGAGTAGGCCATCTGGAGGCTATAGATAGTTCAATATCCTTTTTGTAATCCAATATTTTTTCAGGATAACAGGCCCACTGGACAAGATCCACCAGGTGAGTAGTAACATCAACAATCCCATCACCTTCTTGCTCTACATCAAAAAACCAGGCCGGTCTTTTTATCTCATTTCCTGAAACATATTTAAAGAAATGATGAACACTCTCCTTGATGACCGCCGGGTTATCTGGACTACCTTTTTCCATCTTTCCGAAAACAGAAGCAGTATTTGCCAGATCCTTTTGGAGAAGTGAAGTAATCTCAAACCTCTCCGTCATGATATCATATAGCAATACATTCTTTTCTTCTGCCTCTTTGAAAGCATCTTTTAGCAATTCAAAATCCTGAGAATTAACAGCCATGGGCTTATCTGAAAAAACATTTATCCCATGCCCGATTGCCTGCTGAATATATTCGGTTTTCTTCTGGTTATTCCCGGCGAGGACCAACACATTACCCGGCTTTTCATCCATAAGTCGACTGAAGAAATCAGTCCCAAAATATCCCTGAATCTGCCAGGATGTGGGGTTTTCATCTCTATTGTTGTAAGCATTGATTTTACTGATATGGCCCTGAACATCAGGGCCTTCCGGGGCATAAACATACACCTCAGGGTTAACCTGCTCATACATTTGCTTCTGAACCAGAGCGGCATGAAAATGACCCGGATCAGCAGTCATTAGTGTTGCCGGATATTCCCGGCTTTCTTCAGTCTCGTTACATGAGGACAGTACCATGGAAATGAGAATAAAAAATGAAAGACTTCTTAAACCAGACTTATAAGCCTGATGATAGTTTGACAGACGCATAATTTTACCTGAAGTATGTTAAAATAATCCTTTGTAAGCTCGCTAGCTTACGAAATCAGTTCCATAAGGCCAGCGCTGCGGGCGGCTTACCATGGCATTAGCAGCATCATTATCGATGAATTTTTCCCTGCGTGGATCCCACTTAAGTTTACCGGGAAATTTCATGGCAATATGACCAAGCAGACAGGCTGAACATGAGCGGTGAGCCACCTCAACCGGAGCAATTGGCTGCTTACGTGATATCATACTTTCCACCCAATTGCCATAATGGTTTTTACTATGGTAAAGGTTGATTTCATCTTTGCCGATTTTTGATGTCAAAATCTTAATATCGCTTGCATCCAGAGATTTTTTATTCGCATCAAAAGTCACAGGATCTGAATCCGTCACCTGGTAATTACCCCGGGTTACAAAAATCCACCCTTCAGATCCTTCAAAACGCACTCCATTGGTGAATTCTCCGCTTACATTCATCGTTACGCCATTAGCATACTTAGCTTTCATATGGAAATCGCCATGTACATTCCATAAGCCGCTTGTTGGGAATTTCGCTTCTGCTTCAACCTCAATCGGACCGGTAAATTCTGTGCCCATTCCCCAGTGTGCTATATCCAGGTGGTGTGCTCCCCATCCGGTTATCATTCCGGCACCAAACTGCTCGCGCCTCAACCAACCAGGACGGCTGTAATCATGCTGGGGATGAACTCCTTTTTCTGTATAATAGGTCTCAGGAGTGGATCCAAGCCACATATCATAATTAAGGTTTGCCGGAATTGGCATTTCAGGCTCAATGTCCCCACCGGGATCACCGGGTAAACCAATATTAATTGTATGTAATTCTCCTATCCGGCCATTCCTGACAAGCTCACAAGCATATCTGAACTGTTCGGCAGATCTTTGCTGACTTCCTATCTGAAAGATCACCCCGCTGCGGTGAACGGCATCACTTAACTGCCTGCCTTCTAGTATTGTAAGAGAGGTCGGTTTCTGTAGGTAGATATCTTTACCGGCTAAAGCAGCTTCGATTGCAGGCTGTGAGTGCCAGTGGTCAGGAGTGCTGATTACTACTCCGTCAATCTCCTTGTCCATTAACAACTCACGGTAATCCCCATACATCTTCACATCCACTGCATTGGGTTTTCCCTGACCGGCATAGAAATCATCAATCATCTTCTTGCCATCTATCATACGCTTCGAATCCACATCACAAACAGCCATGAAACGAACATTTTCCTGTCGCATTACATTGTGCATATCCCCGCGCCCCATACGCCCGCATCCGATTTGTGCAATATTCAAACGATTACTTGGTGCATTTTTACCAAATACACTGGACGGAACAATTGTTGGCACAACGATTACTCCTGCTCCAACAATTCCTGTGTTTTTTAAAAATTTTCTTCGATCCATGATGATGTTTTTTATGTGCAATTTTTGAGACGCATGTGATGCCAAGCCAGAGACGCATGTGATGCGTCTCTACTTAATGATATTATTTGATGTTGCCAAATTAAAATCTGCTTTGGGTTTATCAATGGTCCATAATATTCCGCCTAAAACATGCTGGCGGAAGGTTGGATCTGAATAATGCTTAATATGATGTCCATAACTGGTGTACCATTGTCTGCCTCCATCAAATTCCTGACACCAGGCTCCCGGGTAAAGTTCACCGAAAATTACACCCGGATATTCGTCTTTCCCCTTGTCCTCAATAGTAGTCATATCGTGTGCCAATAATACATGAATACCGGGGTTCAGATGATTCAGATAGTATCCTTCGTCTTCCCAGGCCCAATCGCCGGATATAAATGATGTGGATGGATGATCCGCGTCGATCACTTTAACAGTAAATTCCTGGTAAGGACAATGACGAACAAAAGTCCCACCCAGCATTTTCCAAAACCACGGCCAGTTGCGCTCACTCCCGCAGGCTGAATGTATGCCCACAAATCCGCCTCCTGCCTGGATGTAGCGCTTGAAAGCCAATCTCTGCTCATCAGTATCAAATGCCTCATTGTTAGTATTGGTGAAAATAACTGCGTCAAAATCCATGAGTTGCTCCTCAGTGAATATTGAGGCCTGATCTGTAACGAGATAATCAATCCCATTTTCCCTGGCCATTTCAGTAAGCATATCAACCGAGGCTTCAATGTTATCATGAATAAAACCCTCGCCGTTCTTGGTGTATATCAAAACCGTTTTGTCCTGCCCATCGATCTGACAGCATACAAAAACAAAAGGGAGTAGAAGAAGAATAAGTAGATTTTTCATGCTTTTAGTTTCATTGTGAAAGATAGGAATTTTTCTGATCCATGGCTCCAATATACTGTAGCCATTGCTGTTCTGCTTTATCCTCACTGAGTTGACCTTCCTTTACCCAGATTCTGTATTTCTGAGAGTATGTTTCACCCGCATCCAGGATCCATGCTTTTTCACGGATTGGAGTAAATTCAAAAAACTGATGACCAATATCATTGGAGTCATCAGGCCAAATCCTCATTGGCTGTGGGAAGTCATAATTATTTGAATCTGACATAAATAGTAAGCCGGTATAAGTTCCCTCCAAATCGCCCGAAATCCAACACCATTTAGCCCGGGTAGCATCTCCATCTATTCTGGTTTTTCCTTCAGAGCTCAGAACCGTAGAATTATTTTTATTCCATTTTGATGTTGCCCTATATCCAAGACCTCCACCATAACGATATGCATCAAGGGATATCGATTCATCAAGCACATTTCTGATTAATGAGGTAAAATCCAGCAAATATCCATCATTAATATTCCAAACCCGAATAATCCATTCTTCCTCGATTACAATAACTTCCTTGCTCCTATCAGCTTCACCATCTTTCACAGGTTTTGGAGGAACAAAAGCAATATGATCCTGAGTAACTCTGAATTCAGCGTATACTGCACCGCTTTCCATGGAAAGGACTTCCTTAAACCCAACAGTTCCCAAGCCTGCACCCAAATTCCAGAAATCTGTATGATTGCCCTTCCATGTAACTCTTGTCCAGGGATTCCAAAGCCCTACATGATGAACATGATCCGCCGGTTGTGCCCAGGTAAGGCTTTCGCCTGACAGAGCATAGAGAGGATGGATAAATCCGCTTCTTCCAAAAAGTTCTGATTGACCTGCAGGTGCAGGCAGCTCTGAATACCGATAATGAAGAATTGCCTGTTCTCCTTTACTGATTAACAATGTTGTATCATTTTGTTCAACACTGATAGATGGAATTTCAATTTTTCCTTTTTTAAATCTTAACTCAAATTGCCTTTCCTGATTAGCTTTGGTGATTCCAGGCACCACCCAGGAAAGCTTCTTCTCCTCGCCCACACTTATTTGGCATGGAATCTCAACACGCCGATCACCCTCAACTTCCACAAGAATCGGAACACCCTTATCAATATTAACATCTTCCGGAACAATGATACTTATCGGAAAATCTTGTCTTTCAAAATCACTCGCAGGTATAATCCATATAAGATCAGGATTCTTTTCCTGCGCACCACAGGACATAAGAAGGAAGAATACAAAAACTGAGTAGATAAATTTCATCTGTATTATAATTTTTCTTTGTGAACCTTAGTGAAATCCTTTGCGTCCCTTTGTGGTAAAATTCTTAATCCACTTTTCGCCTAAACCCCTGAAAAGGCACTGAAACCACCATCAATAGGTATTACTACTCCAGTAACAAATTTAGAAGCATCACCGGCAAGATAAAGAATTGCTCCAACTAGTTCTTCAGCTTGTCCAAATCTCCC
>JAUVKA010000095.1 GCA_030592205.1 Bacteroidota bacterium
ATCTAACATCCGGCAAAACAATCTGGAATGCTCAGGATGCCGCCGCTGATAATTATCCATTTATGGTTTTAACTGCGGCCTTAACTGATAGGGAACTATTTGATGGGAAAATGTTGGATATTCTCCGGAAGGAGACGGAACTGACATCCAGGTTGGGTGCTCTGCCGGACACCTGGTCATTCACGACACAGAACTATGCGAGCCTTGAGGCGAATATTAATAGTATCATGTTTGGTTCATCAGAATACATAAAAGATGGCCTCCTTCCTCTTACTGAATGGCTGGGGAAAAGCCCCTGGTCGGAGAGAATGATAAGTATTCTGGATGAAATGTGGGCCCGGGCAATGGTTGAAACGGATTTCGGCAAAATCGTTTCAACTAATATGGAGGTCAATGGAGAAATGCTGCAGGCCTTGTCGAGGATATACTGGATGATGGGTGATCAGAAATACCTCGATTGGGCTATTAGAATTGGCGATTATTATCTTCTTGGTAATCAGCACCCCACAAGAGATTTCGACAGGTTGAAACTTCGAGATCATGGCTGCGAAATCGTATCGGGATTATGTGAGTTATATGCAGGCTTAAACGAGGTAAATCAATCTAAAAAAGCTGAATATGAGGCTCCTGTTCATGAGATGTTGGATCGGATACTGGAAGTCGGTCGTAACGAGGATGGTCTGTTTTACAATGCCGTGAATCCAAAAACCGGAGAGGTTTTAGATAAAAGGATGTCGGACAATTTTGGCTATAATCTGAATGGATTATATACAGTTTATTTAGTAGATGGAACTGACGAATATCGACAGGCAGCACTTAAAATACTGGGCTCTCTGAAAGGGAAATATGAATGTTTCCTTTGGGAAGGAAGAGGGGGTACCGGAAGTGCAGACGGTTATGCAGATGCTATTGAAGGAGCATTGAACATTTACAATCGGGAACCCGTTCCTTCTGCTGCTGATTGGATTGATAGTGAGATGCAAGAGATGTGGTCTAAGCAACAAGAATCGGGGATCATTGAAGGCTGGCATGGGGATGGAAACTTTGCCCGTACTACTATTATTTACTGTCTTTGGAAAACCCAGGGAATAAGTATTGATCCCTGGAGGGAGGACGTTAAATTCGGAGCTGTTGAAGTAGATGGGATTATTTATCTTTCTATTCAAACTGAATCTGTTTGGGAAGGGAAAATTATCTTCGATACTCCCCGTCATAAAACAAATCTGAACATGCCTGCCGACTGGCCCAGAATCAACCAATTCCCGGAATGGTTTACCGTTGAAGAAAATCAGGTTTATAAAATCAAACAGGATGGCAAACCAGAAAAACACAAAGGCTCAGATATGGCCAATGGCATAAATGTCAGCATTAAGAAAGGAGAATCTATTTTTACAATTAAATAGAATTATACAAAAGCCTCTGGCTATCCTAATTCCAAAATTATGGATGGCTCATAATTTTTCAAAGAAAGCTTTGGCCTTCAGCTCAATCTCTTGTCGGGATAAATTATATTTTTTGGCAATTTCTTTCCAAGTTTTAACACTTTCCAAAACCTGTTTAATAATACTGTTTGCCATAGGTTTCTTAAGCATAAAATACTCACTCACACTCATTGCCAGACCAAGATCCAAAGAATTGTCATTTTCAGAGATGTTCAATTTTAACCCCTTACCTGTTTCAACAGGATTCATATCAAAAGCCGGAGAAAGTATCCATCCTTGACTTGTTAGGATAAAACCATGATTTCTAAGATGATCATCCACATTTGAAACACAGATATTAAACACAATCCTTCTCCATAGTTCGTGAAGATCTTTAGTCACTTCTGCTCCGTTTCTGATCAGAAACTCTGCCAATTCAAGATAACTAAGTCCATCTTTGTAACTCTGTCCATCACTGTATGACAACATTGTCATAGCAGAAGCATAGTGAATCCTACCACCGTTCATTGTTCTGTCAAATCTTTTTGAAAAAAATGTATGGTGATGACTGCTGAGCTTCTTTGCCATTGACTCAGGAACATTTAGTCCGGCATTTGCAGCTAATTCCATCGTAAGCATCTCCCATGCACCCACATTAAAATCATCATTGGCGCTGGGAAACTTGGCAATCCATAAATTACCCTTTTTGTCCTTAATACCAGCCTTAGGTCTTGCGCCGCCCAATGAGGATCCGGGTGCAATAAGAACATTTAACCATTTATCATATTCGGGATCATCGATAATATCGTTAGATTCCAGTCGCAGACTTATTTCCTCAAGATCCCTTACAGTGGTCCAGGGGGGAATAGACAAATCTTTACTGTCATTCATGAATGGCCCTGCAGGATCCTCCTTAAATCTTAAGCCACCAATCCTTTGCTGGTCGTAAACACCCAATAAGTAGTCTGTCTCAAAAAGATTCTTTTCTCTATACCCTTCCTTTCGGGCGAGTGCTGCCTCCTTCCTTCGCATCAGGACGCGACCCCACCTGTCTGGTGATGAATCGAGAAACAAACCAAAATTCTTCTTCGACTCTATATTCAGATATTGAGGACCTGTATACAAATGAAGATCAGGATCAAGTAACTGGGCAGATCCTGATTTCAACCAATCCTCATCATACTCAAATGAAAAAACCTCCTGTCCCCTGATTCTCTCAGAACAAAGCATTCCCATGAGTTTAGGACCATCAATTCCTCGCCAGTCAGAATAAACAAAAATTTCCCTATTTGCTAATGTATTCCTCATTTTGTTTAAGTACGTGACCTTGGTGCTCGTCTTTTTACGTATAGATTAGCATCCTGTAATTTTCTGCCCAGAACATCATCCTTCGCAACCTCTAATATATCTTCCTCCAGGCCTAAAACCATTAATACCTTTAGATAGGAGCCTATACTTACCGAGGACAAGCCTTTTTCGATTGAAAGCAGTGTGGATCTGCTAATGTCCGACCTTTCTGAAACCTGTACTGTACTATACCTCCTCCTCAGTCTGGCTAATTTAATATTAGTGCCAAAATTCTTGAGAATCCTCTCCATCTTTGGGAGTAAAACAATTTTCTCCTTTGTCATAATGTCTAATATATTATACAAATATAGCATTTTTGCATGATATATTAGGCATTATCAAAAATAAAATGTTGACGTCCGACTCTTTTAGAAGATGCTGTAGAGTAGAGTGGCTCTTACATTATGAAAGAAATTTGATCTGGTTCTTGGACTATCATCATGATAATAATAGGCACTATTTCGATCATATCCATAATTCAAACGATACTTGAAATTAAGCCTTAGCTGTGGAGAAAAATAATAATTTGCATTTAATTCCAGCTTAGGTGCTAGTCTTAATTCAGTTAGCCAATGAATTCCATCCTCATCGGGATTATTAACAATATTAACTTGGCCACCACATGTCAATCCAATTGTTGTTCTGGAATTGGGGTAATAATAATATGAATAGTTAATGTCATTCTCCCAATTTGAAAGCCAGGGTTTGGTGCTATTATTTATTGCATATTTAATTTCTGGAAGAGAGGTTAAATGATAAACACTTGATAACGAAAAAGATTTTTGCCAATGAAGATTTACAGGTACCTCCCACCTAACTTGAACCATGGGACTAAATATCAATTCATTGAAATAATACTCCAATAGTCCAAGCTCATACTTTCCCTCCTCCGATTTCCAGTCATGAATATTGGGGTTCCAAGTATTAATTCCAGCTGAGATTTGCTTCCCCGACCATCTTTGCGGACCCGATGAATATCCCCAATTATCAGATAAAACTGTGAAATATTGAATATCGGATTCCCCTATAAGCTCCATTCCTTTTAACAACGAATCCATTGACTGTAGCTCATAAATTCCACGAATTCTGTGGTCGAAGAATCTCTTTTTTCGTAATTTGGATATTTTGGCAGCTATTTGTAAAACCTCCTGATTATCAGGCAATCTCAAAAGCAGACTTTTCTTTTGTAGATCTTCTAAAATATAAATTGCTAAACGTGAATCTTCAACAGGCTCTATTCTACCCTTTCCGACTTGGACAGGTATTGAAAAGAATGCATATCGGGAGGGCTGGCCATACCAATTTGTAGCTCTAGTATGAAAATTAATATCCACTCCGATAAACCAGTCCTTTATAAAGTAGAATTTATTTTGCGAATTAACGTCCAAATCAGAATTGTAACTCTTCTTTAGATCCATCGTATCTTCTCTATTTATTAACCATTCCAGTGATCCCGATAAGACATAATCCACTGAAAGACTTCCTTGATAATTACTTTTATTTCTGAATCTATAATAATTAAACTCCGTCTGAGCCCATACATTTTTTTTACTTCTATTGTTAGGATTAGAATTAATCTGATCATCCAATGCACTTTGCTCTCCAGATAAATCAAATGTAAAATCAAGTTTATTTATTGTAATATCCGGCAATTTATAGCTGCTCAAATCAAAATTACTAAGCTGCGAAAATGAAAAAATAGGCATAGCAAGGCCAATGGCCAAAATCAAGAGTTTTTTCATGATCTTATTGGTTTAGGAGTTACAATTTCTATGTAAAGAACAATTGGGAACAATTGCCTTTCACAACTATCATGCCACTACTAACATTAGCTTTTTGCCTTTGCTAAATAATCAGCTAACAAATTCCAGAAAAAGCTTTTCTCCTGCATAAATATTCAGCTCGCTAAAGTTTAGGCGGATTTTACCACCACCATGTGAAGAAGTCTCCACTGGTCGGAGTTTTTCCTGATGAAACATTTTTATCTGGCCTGATGCATAAGAATCAGGAATTCGAAGTACAATCTCATTTAGCTTAAGCTGACCATATTTAAGATCAATCTGAAAAATTAATTTATTTTGATTTTCTTTTTGTGAATAGCTTCCCCATCCTTCAGCTGTTACAAAAGGAGCCTTGAAATCCTCCGGTGTAAGTCGTGGGTCAAATTCTATCATTCCTTTTGGACCGTGATAATTAAATCCACATACAGACTGGAACACACCATAGCTGGCCATGGCACGTGCGTAATGGTCGGAGCACTCAATTTCGTTATATGGATTTCTAAGATGGGCATTATACCTGTCGTGAATAGCCCTGCTGACAGCCAATCCGTTCTGAAGAATATCAGGATTATCAATCCCCTCGAAAACCATCTGAGAGGCAGCCTGCCATTCAAAACCGCTCATGCATTCATTGAAATACATGAACTGCCACTGGTCTTCCCATTTATCCCGCTTGCCACCCTTTGGCCAGGTGCACATCAATAAACCGCCATCACCAGCCATCGCATACCAACGGCCGGCCTTGAAATGCCGTCTGAATGGTCCAACATCTGGAACAAAGTTATATCTCCATAATGACCTTAAGGCCGTCAATTGCTTCTCGCGGTCAAAAATAGAACCCAAGCCCACCCAGTGAGCCCATGATTGTCCGAAAATCTGATCAATATAACAACCTGTACCCACACCGATCACATCTTTATGCTCAGGATCTTCGAGTTGGAAGAAAAATTCTCCGTTGAATAATTCCAGTATGTTTTCAGCCCCTTTGTCAGCAATGGAAGAGCATTTTCCGGCAAATTTGAAATCACCCATTTCAGTCGCCATTTTCTCTCCGGCACGTAAAGCAGATATATAAAGAGAAGAGATAAAGCTGATCTTGCCATACCATGATGCATCCAGAGTATTCGGCTGTGACCCTTCCAAAATGCCGTCGAGGTCAATATCCTGGTCGATCATGTATTGGAGTGACTTCCTTATGGCAGTCCAGTTTCTTTGCAGAAAAGCATCATCAACCGACATAAGGTGCTCCCTGTAGGCACCAAGAATTCTACCGCATTGTCCGTCGAATGCCGGGCCCATTGAAGATTCAAGCAAAGCCCGGTAGCCAATCTCTCCATTTTCTTTAAGCGCCATTCCAAAATCTACCCGCTCACGTTGATCTCGCTCAATCTCAGGGAATAAGCGGCCAACAGCCTGGGCATAATGCCAAACATGAGTACAGGTGCCAGTACAGCAACCTATACCTTCCCAGGCCCAGAATCTACCATCATGATGACGGTAACATGTGGTTGTAGCCAGTGTTGATGTATTTGCCATAGATCGATCCAGAAGCCAGTAAGGCAGGCTTGAATCATACCAGGTTTTTACCCACTTGCGTGTTGCACCCAAAAGTTTATTCTGATTTGATACTATATATCCCGCAACATCCAGGGCCGAATCAAATCGGGCTGCATAAGAATGTCCCACTTTCACTCCACCAAAATCACGCCCATAAAAATTCGGAAAATGCCAGGTGAAGGCGAAATCTACCTTAATCTCCTGTCCGGGATCGATATTATTTTTAACTGCTATTTCGCCTGTCAGGCTATCTGACAGCTGATCACTAACAACCTTTTTCTTAGCATTTTGCTTTGTGTCGGCTGTAGCGGATATTGATTTTCCATCCAAAACAGATAAACAGAATGTTCCAAAATCCCGGAGTTCTGATAAAGGCTTGCTTTCCGGGGCTGAATCGCTAAAAACAATATGATCCACACCAATATTTCCCCATCCCTCACTTACATTATCCACTATTTCCAGCCTAGCCTCCCGGCCCTCCCATTGTCCAACTTTGATACCTGCCAGCTCCATCGTATTATTATTCTTGCCGGTAACTGAAGCCTTAATTTCTCCATCAATCAGTAGGTTAACACAGGTTCTTCCCTTATGAGCCCCTCCACCAACATAAAAATTGATATACTCCCGCTCAATTTTAAAAACCGGACTCGTCAATGAGCAGGTCTGCTGATCTTTTTCTCCTACCTCACTGCCCGGTGCTGAAGCATGACTATTAACTACCCGGTCTCCTTCGCCTCCAACATTCCCCTGGTAATCGGGGATATCACTTTTCAGAACCGGTCCTGCTCCAAAGGATTTCCCCTTGGCCGTCCAATCTCCATAGTCCTCAGATTCAAAATTCTCAAAAAGAATATCTTTTCTTCCCTTATTTTTCTTGGTTGAGGCTGGCAGAGCTTCGCATAACAAGGAAGTCATGTTTTTTGATCTAACTATCCTGTTTTGTCGATGCCCAATGTAATCAGAAGCAGAATCGATACATACCGGGTTTTCAACAAATCCCCGGATACTGCATTCAACTTCTTTGTCTGATTTGTTGATCAGGGTATAGCTCATCACCGTAGCCGGCAGAGACGATTCATCGGCATTCAAGGGAATAAAAGGTGAAAAAGCTTCCAAAACCACTTCAACAGGACATTCAGGATCAGTAAACCTGATTCGTGCCATAGGATATCTGCCATCAAACTCAATATTTTTAAATCCCTTTTGGTTAATTGGTCTGACCTTATCTCCGATTAGCAATTCAAAGCCCTGTTCAAAGGGCGATTGAATAGTGGCCGGTTCAACAAAATTGGCCCCATCCCTGTTCCTGACAGTTTTTCCTTCCACTTCGATTGTTCGGGCCTGGATTCCTTCCTGATCACGGTTAAAAATATCCCAAAGCCACAGTCGACCATCTCCCGAGAGATAAACCGTACCTGCAAAAAGTCCTCCAACAGGCATCCCGATATGCTTCAGGGCTTCCGGATCAGAATAAGTCTCTTTATTCCCTCTTTCAAAAAGTGAGGCCACCCATTTAGGATCCAGTTTTTTATCGGCCGGGATATATTTCAGATAATCATTTTCATCGAATGGCCCTGCAAAAACAGGCATCCCCGGAATCATCAACATTGAGGCTCCTAGCGCCGATTTTTTCAAAAATTCCCGACGGTCGATATTGGGCTTGTCATTATTACAAGAGCAGTTATTGTCTTTGCAGTTGTCCATAGTAGGTGCAATTGGTTTATTTTGATCTAAAATTAACTCTTATTTATTTAGATCTGAACTCGACCCCTTCGAACTTCGACAGTTAATTTGTTTTCTTGGTTTTGAGAACTTATTTTTTCCAGGTGGTCGCAATTTGCGACTACCTCTGCCTTTTCAGTTTCAGTCAAATTAAACATAAAGTCTTCTCTTACTATTTTTACCTTTGCATTTTTTAGCAAAGGCTTTATGGTAATTCTCGACTCCCCATACGTATCAGATTATCTTCAGGAATGCTTGATTCAAGCAGAGATTCCGGTTATCCAAAGCAGTTCAGCAAAAAAGTTGGGCTTGCGAACTGATATAAATTGGATTTCTGAAACCAAGGCAATAGCTGCTTTTAAATCCGATGCAGAAACCCCATTATATACCAATTCCGAAAATGCAATCAGCTGGATAAGTAAAAATCTTGCTTTTACTGATATCCCTGATAAAATCAACTTATTTAAAGACAAAGTCAGATTCAGACATCTGATCCGTTCCTTATATCCTGATTACTATTTTGAGGAGGTTCTTTTAGCTGATTTCGATGAGTGTGCAAAAAAAGATCTGCCATATCCATTAATTTTGAAACCGGCTGTAGGTTTTTTCAGCTTGGGAGTTTACAAGCTCAACAAATCAGAGGATTGGGCGGAAGTACAATCAAAAGTAAATGAAGAGCTTACAAAAGGTAGCCTTTTATATCCACCCGAGGTATTTAATTCCTCCAGATTTATTTTAGAAGCCTGTATTCCCGGTCGTGAATTCGCAATAGATGCCTATTTCAACAAGGACGGACAGGCGGTGATATTGAACATCACCGAACATTACTTCTCCTCATCCGAAGATTTAAGTGATCGACTTTATCAGTGCCGGTCGGAAGTTTTCAGTGAGCTTTATGATCCGTTTTTATTAAACTTACAGGCAATTGGAGATCTCGCTGGATTGAAAAACTTCCCGGTTCATGTAGAAGTGAGGCTAAGTCCCGACCAACAAATTGTTCCCATAGAAGTAAATCCCATGAGGTTTGGGGGCTGGTGTACTACTGCCGACCTGGCCGGAATGTCGTTTGGTATTAATCCAATCGAGATGTTTCTCAAACAGGAAAAACCGGATTGGGAAGAGATCTTTTCGAGAAGGAATGTCAAAGCATATAATTTACTGCTGCTTAATAATTCTACCGGTGTAGATGTCAGCCAGATCAAGGGATTTAATTATGATATGCTCAGCGCCAGGTTCAAAAATGTGCTGGAGATCAGAAAGATTGATTTTAGAGAACATCCTATTTTCGGGTTTCTCTTTGTTGAAACTGATAAAGACGAAGAACCCGTACTTCAGGAAGTTTTGAAGTCTGACCTGAAGGAGTATTTGTTATAGAGTCAGATCTTCCGACCTAAAACTGCAAACACTACCAGTCCTTCGAACTCTTATAACCTATCTGCCTCCTGGGTTTGGATTTAATCTGCAACAAAGACTTTATAGCTTTGAAAACCACTTGGAACTGTTCATCGTATTTTTGCTCCATTTCTTCAATCTTCATTCTCAATTGAGCGTTAGATTCCATCATTTTTCTGAGTTTAACAAATGTTCTCATAATTGCAATATTGACCTCAATTGCTTTGGGTGACCTTAGCACTGAAGATAACATCGCAACTCCTTGTTCTGTGAAGGCCATTGGCTTAGCTCCTCCTAGAAACTTTTTTTCTGGTATCACAAATTGTGATACCAGCCAATCTATCTCATTACCTGATAGTTCAAACATGAAATCTTCAGGAAATCTACTCCTGTTTCTTCTTACCTGTTGCTTTAAAACTCTACCCAAAGTCCTGGATAGTATCCATCATCTCCAGAACATTTTCGAGTGGAGTTTCCGGCAGGATATAATCATGGCTGGCCCCGGCAATAAAACCACTCCCAGGTTTCATGATCCAAATAGTTTCAATGGTTTTCTTACGAACCAGCTCCGGTGTTCCTTCAATCAGGACCTTCTGAGAATCAATGCAGCCGTTAAATACAATATGCTTCCCGAATTTCTCCTTTAGTGTATTGAGATCCATTCTCCTGCAAGAAGGCTGTATTGCATGGAGACCGTCAATGCCGCACTCGATCAATCCTGGGATTAGTTCAGCAAAACCCCCGCAGCAATGAAGCATGATTTTCGACTTGTGAGCATGAGCAAGACCGGCTAGCTTATTAAACCTGGGAAACAGGTATTCCTGGGAAAGGTCTTTTCCGATCAGAGCACCCTGGTTCGAGCCAAGATCATTTCCGAAAAACAGGATATCGATAAGATCTCCGGCCTCAGCAAAGATCCTTTCATTTACCGCAAAATAGTAATCAAATACTCTATCCAGAAGTATATGTACCCATTTGGGATCTGTGTACATACGCGTCAATAGATTTTCCATTCCGGCCAGGTCGATTGCATCGTGCCAGAATGGCGACCAGTCGCCGCCCAAAATGGCATAATGACCTGAATAGATAGATATTTCCTTACGTAAATCCGAAATATCAACCCTGTTTGGATCAGGCCATGGATAGGCAATGATTTCTTCAATACCTGCATTAGCCAAAGGATGATTGAGCGCCATGCCAACCCCCACTCCAGCCCGGGAAATACCAAACGCCGATTCTGATAATTCTCCATGAGAGCCATTGCTGGACGGACTAATATAAGGGGCCTTTATCCAGCGAAAATCATCACCCAGACGCTTCCTGAAACCCTCGTCATCCAATCTCAGTTTCAGCTTGCCGGCCTCCCAAAATTCCGGAGAAGCCCCGCACCACCGCGGAACACGATCAGGTTC
>JAUVKA010000189.1 GCA_030592205.1 Bacteroidota bacterium
CCAATAATCCCGATTATTGCGTTTTTTGGAATATTGAGGTTCATCTTGTCGATGAGCAGACGTTTACCATATCCTTTGCTGAGATTTTCAATGTCAATCACTGAATCCCCTAATCGTGGTCCGGGTGGAATAAAGAGCTCAAGGTTGGCTTCTTTTTCTTTTACCTCGGCACTACTCATGACCTCATAGGCATTCAAACGGGCTTTGCCTTTAGCACGACGGGCTTTGGGTGCCAATCGACTCCATTCCAACTCTCGTTTTAATATTTTATGTCGTTTCGATTCAGCCTTTTGCTCATTGGCCATACGATTGGTTTTCTGTTCTAGCCAACTGCTGTAATTACCTTCCCATGGTATTCCTTCACCACGATCGAGCTCCAGAATCCAACCAGCCACGTTGTCGAGAAAATATCGATCGTGAGTAACAGAAATGACTGTCCCAGGGAAATTTTTTAATAATTGCTCCAGCCAGTGAACACTTTCTGCATCCAAATGGTTCGTAGGTTCATCAAGCAGGAGAATATCCGGCTTGCTCAGCAGAAGTCGGCACAATGCTACCCGGCGTCGTTCACCACCGGAAAGAATGCTTACGGCTGTATCATCAGGAGGACATCTCAAAGAATCCATTGCTACTTCCAGGGTATGATCCAGGTCCCATGCTCCCAGCTGATCCATTTTCTCCAACAGTTCACCCTGATCCTCAATCAGCTTCATCATTTCATCATCATCCATCGGTTCAGCCAATTTAGCTGATACGGTTTCATAGGCATTTACTACATCCACGATGTGCTGAACACCCTCCTGAACCACTTCCTTTACGGTTTTTGTCTCATCCAATTCAGGTTCCTGCGATAGATACCCTATCTTATACTCTTTATCGAAGGTGACCTGTCCCTGGATATTTGAGTCAAGACCGGCTATAATTTTTAAAAGACTGGATTTTCCGGATCCGTTTAATCCGATAACACCAATTTTAGCCCCATAGAAAAATGAAAGCCAGATGTTTTTTAAGACTTGTTTGTTTGGGGGGAAGGTTTTGGAGACTCCTTCCATTGAGAAGATTATTTTTCTATCCTGCATTTCCTGATTCTTAGTGTTTGATTACTACATTAAAGTTTGCAAAATGCAAAATATTAATCACATAACAACCCTGGTAAGCACTCGCTAATCCGGAAATATTTCTTTGATCTTTTTATCTAATTGTCCACGACCCATAATCTTATCTATAATAATTCCATTTGGATTAATCAAATAATATGTTGGTATGAAGTAAACATTGTATGTCATTGGAACATCACCCTCAAAACCCTTTAAATCAGATACTGTAGTCCATATCATACTGTCTTTTTTTACGGTATTTGCCCAATCTTCTCTGTTTTTATCAAGTGAGATACTTATGATTTCAAATCCTCTGTCCTGATATGCCCTGTAGTTCTTTAACAGATTTGGATTTTCCATACGACAAGGCCCGCAATTTGAACTCCAAAAATCAAGTAAGATATACTTATCCTTAAAAGTGCTCAATCCAACTAAATTGCCATCCAGGTCTGGTAATTGAAAGTCTTTTGCTTTATCTCCAATTTTGAAATCCGTGCTTAATTCCAAGAATTTTCTGACAGTTGCACCATATTTAGTGGATTGCATTTCAGGACTTAAATTTTCATAAAGTTCTTTCGTTCTCGCTTTGGGTATTGTGAATTTCATTAATTTTTTCAAGGTAATAACACTAAATAATTCATCAGGATTGCTTTGTACATAATTGATTTCTACATCTGTAATCGCTTGCTCAACTTCTTTTCCTTTATTACGCACTGCCAATCTCTGTTCTGTATCTTCTCTTGGCAAAGACCTGTATTCATTCTGAATACTATCAAGCTTGGTTTTTAAATGAATTTTACTGGCATCTAAGGAATCTGCTTGTTTTTGAATTTCAGAACCTTCAACCCTGGCGTTCATTAGTTTACCATTCTCTGCCCGAATATGCACAAGCTTACTTTCTTTCCAAAAGTGCCTATAGTCAACATCCTCTCTGCTTTTGATAACCGGCCTGATCATAAAATGAGTCGGTTCATCTGTTTCAACTGAAAAAACAAGATTATTACTGATGATGTATCCAGAATCAGTGATCTCTTTTTCTAAATCCATCAGATAGATTTTTGTACTATCAGCAAAACCTGTTGTTTCAATAATTATTTCAGATTGCTTATTGCTCTGGTTACAAGCTATCAAGAAGGCGAAAAGCAGAATTGGTAAGTAAATGTAGTTTTTCATAAGCTTAAGTTTTAATATCAATTAATCCTGACTATAAACTTAGTTGAAAATTTGATGCAATACTAGTTTGACCACCATAATCTGATGATAGAATCGTTATCTTTATTGATTCTCCATATCTTTGTTAAATGACCAGCAGAAACCTCGTTAAGAAAACACTGATTCGGGATTATTGTGAAATTGCCCGGCAGAATTTACTCCCTTCAGGAACAACTACTGAAATTGAAGAGGCTGTTATTAATTTTCATAATAAGCTGTATCAGAATGGTGGTATAATCGCCCAGTGCGAATTCGGTCCTGCCGCAAGGCCTGAGAATGTT
Organism: Bacteroidota bacterium; assembly: GCA_030592205.1. Taxonomy (GTDB): domain Bacteria; phylum Bacteroidota; class Bacteroidia; order Bacteroidales; family UBA12481; genus JAUVKA01. The sequence continues at coordinate 2,591 of JAUVKA010000189.1, forward strand.
ATGAAGGTTTTTGAGACTTGGGATTTCGGGACTCGGAGACTAAATACAAAATTACAAACTGATGAAAAAAATTGTCACATTTGGTGAAGTAATGTTGCGCCTGGCAGCTCCTGACTATATGAGGTTTTCGCAGACCTCCCATCTTGTGTCGACTTTTGGAGGGGGGGAAGCTAATGTGGCTGTATCCCTTGCCAATTTTGGAATGCCCGTTAGCTTTATTACACGCTTACCTGAAAATGACATAGGTTATTGGTGTGAGAAAGAGATAAGGAAACACGGAGTCTGTACAAAGGATATTGTGTGGGGTGGTGAAAGACTTGGAATATACTTTCTTGAAACCGGAGCAGTCAGCAGGGGAAGCAATGTTGTTTATGACAGGTCTTTCTCTGCTGTTTCTGAAATATGTCCCGGGATGATTGATTGGGATGAGGTATTTAGAGATGTTCATTGGTTTCACTGGACCGGAATCACACCTGCCATTTCAGAAGGCGCCGCTCAGGTTTGTTTGGAGGGTGCAAAAGAAGCTAATAAAAAAGGTATAACTGTTTCGTGTGATCTGAATTTCAGAAAAAAACTCTGGAAGTGGGGAAAAAGTGCAGGAGAGATTATGCCTGATCTGGTAAAGGAATGTGACATAATCTCAGGAAATGAAGAAGACGCTGAAAAAGTGTTTGGTATTAAACCTGAAGGTGTGGATGTGATAAAAGGTGAAATTAATGCAGGCGCTTATGAATCAGTGACAAAGCAACTTATGAAGCGTTTCACGAAAGCAAAAAAGGTAGTTATTACATTAAGGGGTTCTGTCAGTGCTAACCATAATACCTGGTCAGGAGTGCTATTCAATGGAAGTGAATTGCTGGAATCTCCTGAATATCAGATCACTCACATTGTTGACAGGGTTGGAGGCGGAGACTCCTTTATGGCAGGTCTGATTTATGGTCTCATTACTTATAAAGATGATCAGAAAGCACTGGATTTTGCCGTAGCTGCCTCATGTTTGAAACATACTATTTATGGTGATTTTAATATGGTATCGGCAGGTGAAGTTGAAAAACTTATGAAAGGTGATACTTCAGGCCGTGTTTCCAGATAATAAGAGAAGTGACTAAAATACAATTGGCAGGATTAAAAAGGAAAAATTATGAAATATCGAAAAATTGGCAAGTGGGGAGTTAAAATTAGTGAAATAGGTCTTGGCAGCTATCTGACCATTGGTTTCAAGAATGAAAAAAAAACCACAACAGATACAATCAACAAATACTATGATAGCGGGGTAAATTTCTTTGATACGGCAGATGTTTATAATAACGGAGAGGCTGAACGGGCTCTGGGAGAATGTCTATCCGGTTTTCCCCGGCATAATTTATTTATTCTATCCAAATGCTGGGCTCCTATGTCTGATAATATCAATGATCGCGGACTTTCTGCCAAACATATTATTGAGTCATGCCATAGAAGTTTAAAACGGTTGGGTACAGATTATTTAGATGTTTTCATGTGTCACCGGCCTGATCCGGATACCCCGTTGGAAGAAACCATAAGAGCAATGGAAGATCTTATTCGACAGGGAAAAGTATTATACTGGGGTATTAGTGAATGGCCTGCCCATCTGATTACACGAGCCAACAGGGTAGCTGCTGAAATTGGAGCGAGGCCAATAACTGTTAGCGAACCCAGATATAGTTTACTTTACAGATTCCCGGAGAGGAATTTGTTCCCGGCTACTGAAGCAGAAGGAATCGGTAATGTGGTTTTCTCTTCACTGGCTCACGGTATGTTAACCGGAAAATATAAACCAGGGGAAAAAGCCCCTGACGGAACGCGTGCCGCCGATAGTGATACCAATACCGTAATTAATAACCTGTACTGGACGGAAGAGAATAAAAGGAGAGGACAGGAATTGGTAAAAATAGCTTCTGAAATTGGAGTGACAGCTGCTCAATTATCAATTGCCTGGTGTCTTAAGAATCCGGCAGTTACCAGTGTAATTACAGCTGCAACCAATCTTTCCCAGGCTGAAGATAATCTAAAGGCGGTTGACATTGAAATTACAGATGAGGTAATGAATAAGCTTAGTGAAATTTATCCTCCGGTTGAAACAGTAGAAAGTGAAGGCAAATAATGAATAAGAAAATTATTTTTAAGATCACTGATTATATTGAAAGAGATTTGAAATGGGAAGAGCAGGAATGTAAAAAGCTCGGAATCGATTTTCATTACTACCAGATGAAAAATGCTTCGCCTTCAGATTTAATAAAAAATTTCAAAAATGCTGATATCATTCTTACGAATATGGCAGATTTTACTGCTGAAGTACTGGATGGTCTTGAAAATGTAAAAGTATTGCTAAGACACGGCATTGGTTATGATAATGTTGATGTGGAAGCTGCAAGCAGGAATGGAATTGTATTTGCGAATGAAGCTACTGCTTCCAGTGATGATGTCGCAGAGCATGCAATTATGCTGATATTGGAAACCTTCCGTAAAAGAAAGTTACAGGATAAAGTCTTAAATAGATGGATCTACTCAAGAGAATGGAGTTCTGAGGATATTTATCCTATGCACAGGATGAAAGGTAAAACTCTTGGTATTATTGGATGTGGTAATATTGGTTCCCTTGTTTTAAAGAAAATGAGTGGTTTTGAAATGAGAATTCTTGTTTGCGACCCATATCTGAGCGAAGAAAGATATAAAGAACTGGGTATTGAACATATGCCATTTGATGATGTAATTAGAGAATCAGATATTATTACAATCCATGTGCCTGTGACAGAAGAAACACGAGGTTTATTTCATCTTGAGAAGTTCAGGTTAATGAAAAAATCAGCCGTGATAATTAATACTGCCCGTGGTCCTGTATTAAGTAATGATGATTTGATAACAGCCTTAAAGACAGGTGTTATTTCCGGTGCAGGGATTGATGTATATGAAACAGAACCGCCACATCCTGACTCTGAAATTATTACTATGGACAATGTTATTCTTTCGCCTCATATTGCCTGGTACAGCGAGGAAGGCGGATGGGATATCCGGTATATGATTATGGATGATGTAAAGTCTTTTCTTGAGGGGAAACCACCACGATTTGTTATAAACCCGGAAGTATTGGAAAGCTCCGGATTAGTTTTCTAATATTGATGCAAATAATTTCTAAACAGAGAATTAAATCATGAATAATAATATTTCTGATACCCTCTATGCCGGCACAGCTCGTATAAACATAAACCCATCCGGTAGTTGTCTTCTGGACGGTTTTGCCGGTCGAGACCACGGATCTGAAGGTATCCACGACAATCTGTATGTTACTGCTCTTGCCCTATCCAGACATGAAAAAATATTAGTTATTATCGGCGTAGATATTCTGGGGCTTAATAATGAGCAAATGGATAAAATATGGATATTGGCTAAAAAAAGACTTAATTTAAAGCCGGACCAACTATTTATCAATTGCTCACATACCCACGCCGGTCCGGAGGTTCGTCCGTCGTTTAACCATGAAACCTGTGCTCCCGGGGAAGTCGGCAAGCCAGACCCCGCCTATATTGACGAACTTATTGAAAAAATTATTCGTTCGGCAAATGAAGCATTAATAAACCTTATACCGGCGGAGGCAAGCTGGGGGATTGGAGAAACATTTATTGGCATAAATCGTCGAGCTCCGGACATCAGCATTTACTCACAGCAGGCTACCGGATATGAAAATTTTCCCAATCCGGAAAAAGAAATTGACAGAAGCTGTCCGGTTATCCTTTTCAAAGATAAAAAAGGAAAGCCAATTTCACTGGTGTTCGGTGCATCCTGCCATCCCACCACCATGCGTTATGATAACTACCTTATTTCGGCCGAATTTCCAGGAGTAGCCCGGCGAATACTTGAAGAAAACCTCGATGGAGCGCCGTCTTTGTTTCTTCAGGGCATTGCAGGAGATGTTAAGCCGCGCCAGGTTGTTGAAGGGAATGGTTTCCGAAGCGGAAATTTTGATGACATTGAAATAGTGGGAAAAGAATTAGCTGCCGATGTAAAAACTACTATAAAAAATGGTCTCAAACCTCTTGATATCAGAATCGGAACATCTTTAAAAAGAGTAGCGCTTCCTTTTGATAAAACATGGAATGAAGAGACTTATCGTCGTTATGCCAGGAAGGAGGAGGCGAAATACAGGCGTGTCTGGGCCAATTACTGGCTTAAAAAATTGAGTAAAGGAGAATCCATGCTCTCTTCCATTGACCTTACGCTTTCAATTGTTGAATTGTCCTCTGAACTTCGCTTTCTTGGAATTGCAGGAGAATTGCTAACCGATATTGGACTCAAAATCAAACATCAATTTAAAGAAGGAATTACCTTGCCCTTTGGGTATACCAATGGAGAAGTCGCTTATATCCCGGATGCAGAAGCTCTTAGAGAAGGAGGATATGAGGCAATTGAAACGGTCTTCTTTTATTACGATAAGCCGGCACCTTTTATTCTGGAAATTGAAGAAATTATTTTATCAGGTTTTGAAGATTTAAATAGAAATATTGTTTGAAATTGTAATTTTATTTAATCAGGAGTTATAAAATGAATGAACTGGCAGTTTTCGGAGGTGAACCTTTAATAAAAGGAGGGTGGACAAAATGGCCATTTGCGGGGAAAAGAGAACGGGAATTATTAGATGAAGTACTTTCCAGTGATATCTGGGGAGGGACTGGTTTAGGTCCAAAGATTACAGAGTTTAATGAGAAATATGCAAAATACTGCGATACAAAATATGGTGCAGCGGTAGCAAATGGCACAGTTTCAATGGAACTTTGTCTGGTTGCCTGGGAAATCGGACCTGGCGATGAGGTCATTGTCCCGGCAGCAACCTTTATGGCGACAGCAACAGCCGTTCACAATGTGGGAGCTACAGTTGTTTACGTTGATATTGACCCGGTAACACTGAATATGGACAATGCAAAAGTTGCTGAAGCGATCACCCACAGG
>JAUVKA010000179.1 GCA_030592205.1 Bacteroidota bacterium
CAGGCATTATTTTCAATCAATCATGAATTTATCCCGAAGGGTTATTATGCGCAGAACCGGTTTTGGTTCTATATACTTTAAAGTAAAGACATTGATATATGACATCTGCTAAACCCACACTTCTTCTCCCCCTTGGCTAAGGGGGACACAGGGGGATACGTAAAAAAAGTGAATGTCCCCGATTCTCGGGACAGGTTATCCCGAACTTGATCCGGGATCGGATAGCGAGCTTCCGAGGAAACAATAGGTAATCCCCGGACTTGATCCGGGACCTAATGGCAAGCTTGCGGAGCAACTATTTAACCACTCTCCTTCGCGCTCCCGCCTGCATCAATAAATCAGCAATTGCAATAGCCGTTATAGATTCCAATACAACAGGAACACGAAGGGCAATGCACTTATCATGTCGACCGCCAATTTTTAATTCCTCAACTTTTCCTGATTCCAGATTTAAAGTATTCTGGGATTTCCCGGTGGAGGATGTTGGTTTGACAGCCACTCTGAAAACTAGTTCATTACCGTTACTGATTCCTCCGTTAATTCCACCGGCATGATTGCTTTCCGTTTTGCCGTCAAGTGACAGAATATTATCGTTATGCTCCGAACCTTTCATCCGGGCCGCAGGAAAACCGCTTCCAAATTCTACCCCTTTTGTGGCAGGGATGGAAAAAACTAAATGAGCGATTTTAGATTCCAGAGAGTCAAAGAATGGTTCGCCAATTCCTACAGGCATAGGAGATGCTTTACATTCTATAATCCCGCCAATAGATTCATCTTCTTTTTCCGCAATATCAACGGCCTTTTCTATATCCTTCATGCCGCCGGCTTCAATCAAACTGGCTTGTATTTGTACTGGATCAGCAATCTTTTTTGCAACTACTCCGGCAGCAACCAGCCCCAGAGTTAACCTCCCTGAGAAATGTCCGCCGCCTCTATGGTCGTTAAACCCACCGAATTTTTGCATGGCAACCCAATCAGCATGACCGGGCCTGGGCTGCTTTCTAAGGTGGTCGTAATCTTTTGATTGAATATTTTGATTTTCAAATACTACGGTAATAGGAGCGCCGGTTGTGTATCCATTGAAACAACCACTAACAATATTTGGGAGATCCTTTTCAATACGTGGTGTAGTACCTGCTGCACCCGCTTGCCGCCTTTTTAAATCTTCCAGGAAATCTTCCTCCTTAAGTGGAATTCCGGCCGGACAGCCATCAATCGTAACACCAATAAGTTTACCGTGGGATTCTCCAAAAATCGATATACGGAAAAGGGTACCTGTGCTATTCATCAATTCGCCCTCCAATTATTTTTAAATCTTCATAAAATGATGGATATGATTTAGCCACACATTCTGAATTATTAATACTTACCGTCTGATTATCAGATGGTAAAATAACAGTTGCTGCTGCCATAGCAATCCTGTGGTCATTGTGGGAGTCAACAGTATTTCCATGGATCCGGCAAGGACCATAAACCATCATCTTGTTATTTTCAATACTAATATTCACACCTAATTTACGCATTTCTGATTTTAAAGCAGCAGCCCTGTTGCTTTCCTTATGGATCAAGCGGTCTGCCCCTTTTATTGTGGTCCGACCTGAACAATGAGCTGCCAGGGCAATCAATGGCGGGAAAAGATCCGGACAATGAGTAGCATCAAAATCAAATCCCTTTAGTTTATCCCGACTGGCACTTATGATATCTCCTTCAATAATAATTTCAGCTCCGGCATCCTTTAGAGCCTCAATAATTTTTCTATCTGCTTGTAAAGAATCAGCCTTCAATCCTGAGAGTTTAACCTTACCTGCAATGGCTCCGGCAACGAGCAGGAATGCAGCACCCGACCAATCTCCCTCAATGAAATAATCAGTATGCTTATAGACTTGATTTCCTGGAATATGAAATTCTTTATAGTCGGTATGACTAACCTTCACTCCGAATAATTCCATTATTTCAAGAGTCATATCAATGTACGGAGCGCTCTTTAAATTACTTACACTAATAGTAGAGTCTTCCTGAACTGTGGGTAAGGCCATTATCAAACCGGTAAGGACCTGGGATGAGATGGAACCATCTATCTTGATATGGCCGCCTTTCATGGGCCCCTGGATTCTAATCGGAAGGTAACCATCTTCAGTTTTGCAACTGACACCAAGAGAGCTTAATGCCTCCTGAATGATGTGCATTGGCCGGCTTGCCAGAGAACCTGATCCTGTTAGATAAACCGGATAAGGCTGAAGAGCAGCAAGAGCAGAAAAAAGCCTGATACCAAGCCCTGCTTCTCCAAAATCCAGAGTAGCACGCACTTGGGATAATCCTCCGTGAACAATGAGACGGTCGCCGAAATCTTCCACAGTAGCCCCCAGGTTTTGTACGACATCCATGGCTGCCAGGACATCATCAGAGCGACCAGGATTACGGAGGATAGTTGTTCCCTTGGCCAGGAGAGCCAGTGCAAGAGCCCTTTGAGCATAGCTTTTTGAAGACGGAGCCTGAAGAGATCCGGTGATAGGAGAGCTATGTATTGTTCTGATTGTCATCCTTCCAGAGATAATAATTACAAGGGTTTACTCATTCATGATCTTAGTTTGCTTATTAATAGATTCCTGATGAATAGCAGAGAAAACTTTCATGGTGAACTCCTCAGATAATCCTTTAGCCTTGGCAGCAGCGGTGCTTTGGGCTAGTACTTTATCCCATCTTCCAGATTGCAGGATGGTAACATTATTCTCTTTCTTACACATCCCAATCTTTTCAACAACCTTCATCCGACTGTCCAGTATATTCATCAATTCATCATCCAAACGGTCAATTTCCAATCTTAAATCTTCCAATTGATTAAGGAATCCATTATTCCCCGGATCCATTCTCCTCAGAGTTAGATTGCGGACCAATGCTTCTACTTCTTTTGGGGTGATCTGCTGCTTAGCATCAGACCATGCTTCCTTAGGATTAATATGAGATTCAATCATTAATCCTTCGAAATTCAAATCCATCGCTTTCTGGGATATCTCCTGCAACAGATCCGCCCGCCCAGCTATATGGCTGGGATCACAAAACATTGGCAGATTAGGTTGTCTGCGCTTCAATTCAATCGCAAGCTGCCAGTTGGGTGCATTTCTGTAACGGGTTTCCCCATAACTGGAAAAACCACGGTGAATAGCTGCCAAGCGACTGATTCCAACCTTTGAAAGCCGTTCGAAAGCTCCACACCATAATTCTACATCAGGGTTAATGGGATTTTTTACCATGACAGGAATATCTACTCCTTCCAAGGCATTGGCTATCTCCTGAACAGTAAAGGGATTAACCGTAGTTCTTGCTCCAATCCAAAGGATGTCAACACCATATTTTAATGCTTCGTAGGTGTGTTGAGCGTTGGCTACTTCAGTTGTGGTTAAAAACCCGGTTTCTTCCTTTACTCTTCTTAACCATTTTAAGGCTTCAACACCGATTCCTTCAAAGGTATTTGGCCTGGTTCTTGGCTTCCACACACCTGCCCTGAAAATCTGTGTCGGAGTTCCTTTCAATTGTCTTGCTGTTTCCATAACCTGCTCCTCAGTCTCCGCTGAACATGGTCCGGAGATCAATAAAGGACGGTCGGGTTTCAACCCCCACTCTGATAGTGGGGCAATGTTTATTTCGTTCATTATTATTGAGTTAAAGTTTTTTGAATGCTGTTTGCTTCGTGTATTAACTGCTCAACCTTTTTGTCATCACCTTCAGCAATACTATTCTTTAATGCCTGCATTTTTTCTATAAAAGTATCCATTACCTTGATCACATTTTGTTTATTCTGCGAAAAAATGGGAACCCACATCTCGGCTGAGCTTGCCGCTAAACGCACAGTACTGTCAAATCCCCCACTGGCAAGGTTGAAAATATTCTTTTCATTTTTCTCTTTTTCCAAAACGGTAAGAGCCAGTGCAAATGAAGTAAGATGGGATATATGCGAAACATAAGCAGCATGCAGATCATGCTCCTTAGCATTCATGAAGATAAGACGCATATTCAGGGCCATGTATAGGTTGGTCACCGTTTCCAGAGCTTTCTGGTTGCTGTCGGCCATATCGCAAATGATTCCAACTTTTTTAGCAAATAATCCTGGTAATGCTGCCTCCGGACCGGAGAACTCAGTTCCCGCCATAGGGTGGAAAGGAACATAGTTAGCCCGGTTAGGATGCCCCTTCACTGTTTCGATGATCTCAAGCTTTGATGAGCCCATATCTGTAACCACCTGGTGAGTACAGTAGTCTAGAATAGTGGGTAGCAACTGTTTAATGCTGTCAACGGGTATGGCTAATACTATAATATCGGCCTGGGCAATTCCGGCGTGAAGGGTCAAAACCTCATCCACCAAACCGCGTTCTTGTGCAATCTCACGGTGTTTAGGATTTCTGTCGACTCCAATCACCCTGTCGGAAAATCTCCTCGCTTTCAAATCAATGGCCATTGACCCGCCGATAAGTCCTAATCCAATTATTGTTACGGTCATTGCAAAAATCGTTAATCGTTAATCGTTAATCGTTAATCGTTGTTTTTATTCTGTCGGCAGCTTCTTCAATGATCTCCACGGGCTGACAAAGACTAGCCCTCAAGTATTTTGATCCGGCAGAGCCGAAAATAAATCCCGGTGTGATAAATACCCTCGACTGCTGAAGAATTTTTTCTGCGAAATCTTGTCCTGATCCAACTGTTTCCGGTACTTTGGCCCACACAAACAAGCCTGTTTGTTTGGTGTCATAATTGCAATTCAGCAGATCAAAGATCTCCCATATTCTTTCTCTTCGTTCCCTATATATTTTATTTTGATTTTTATACCAGTCTTCGCCTGCTTCTAATGCTTTTATTGCTGCCATCTGAAGAGGTTTGAACATGCCGGAATCCATATTGCTTTTTACCCTGAGAATATATTGGATGTATTCAGCTTTTCCTGCAACCATTCCCATTCTCCATCCGGCCATATTGTGTGATTTACTAAGACTGTTCAACTCCATGATAACATCCTTTGCTCCAGCAAAAGATAATAAGCTCGATGGCTGCTCATTCAATATAAAACTGTAAGGATTATCGTTAATAATCAGGATGTTATTTTTTCTTGCGAAATCAATCAGACGAATAAATAATTCAGGATTACCTTTCTGTCCCGTTGGCATATTGGGATAATTGATCCACATTAGCCGGGTTCCCTTAAGCAGGTTTTTCTCAAGGAGGTCGAGGTCAGGCATCCATTGATTATTTTCAATCAGGGTATATTCATGTACTTCAGCACCAACCAATTCACTTACTGATCGATAGGCAGGGTAGCCCGGGTTTGGAACCAAAACCACATCTCCTGGATTAAGAAATGCTAATGAGATATGCATTATGCCTTCCTTTGATCCCATCAGGGGTAATATTTCCGTTTGAGGATCAAGCTTTACCTTGTAGAATTGTGAGTACCATCGTGCAAACGCTTCCCGAAGTTCGGGTATGCCGGTATAGGATTGATATCCGTGATTCTGTTCAATACGGGACTCTCGGTTTAATGTGTTAATGACCTCCTGAGAAGGTGGTAAGTCAGGGCTTCCTATTCCAAGGTTGATAACAGGCTTTCCTGTTTTATTCATACTACGGATTTCCTGAAGTTTTCGGGAGAAATAATACTCCTCAACCTTCTCAACTCGTTTTGCCGGTTTAATTTCTGTCCGTATCATGATATTTTTATACCTTTTTTATATTCTCCCAACAAGGTTAGATCAACTGTCAAGGGGCGGATGGCCTCCAATGATTGCTTATATCTTTCGATCTGCTTGAAAGTGAGATCTACAAGGAAATGATACCGAAACTCTTTTCCCAGAATTGGGATGGATTGAATTTTAGACAGGTTGAGATCATAAAAAGAAAATATTGATAAAACCTGCGACAGACTACCCGTTTTATGTGGTAGAGAAAAGGATAAGGATGCCTTATCCGGATTCTCTTGTTTGAATTTAGGTTTTCCATTGGGCTTATACAGTACCAGGAAGCGGGTGAAATTCTTCTTGTTTGTTTCAATCTCTTCGGCCAGGATATCCAGACCATACATTTCAGCGGCCATTCTGCTGGCAATAGCTGCTCCTCCCCGGAGTTGTTCAACTGCAATTTTCTCAGCACTTAATGCTGTGTCCTCTGATTCAATGAGCTTGATATGAGGATATTGTTTGAAAAACTTTCTGGTTTGAGCAATAGCCATATAGTGTGAAAACACCTCATTGATATCTTCAATTTTTTGCCCCGGCAGGGCCATTAAGTGTTGGCTGATACGAAGATATATTTCTCCGATTACTGAAAAGCCCAAATCTCTTAGCAGGGCATAATTTGGTAACAGAGATCCGGCTACAGTGTTTTCAATGGCCATAACGGCAACATCCGCTCTTTTTTCACTAACTGAATCAAAAAGCTCATCAAAGCTGTGGCAACAAATCAAGTCAAGTTTACTGGAATCAAAATATTCGCGGGCGGCCTGGTCATGGAATGATCCTTTCCCTCCCTGGATAGCTACTTTCAAAATGTTGTTTTTTTGTTCTGATTGCATAAAAAAAAATCCCGCTGTTGAGCGGGATCAGTATATAAATATTTTAAAATACTTCTACAGCTCCCGCATATTTTGCGTAAAAAAGTAAAAGTAATATGTCTTGTTCCAGTTATTCATTTCTGTTTTTCTGGCATCAAAAGTAGAAAGGATTCCCGAGTATGCAAATTTATTCCTCGTAAATTTGCATGCCCGGGAATTTATTGATGATTATTTAAGTATGAGGATATAGTTAAAAGTTCTAATTCCTGGGGAATCCTTTCAGCTTAATCTCCTTTACTTCTCCATCTCGGGTGATAGTTGCAATATTGTCGCATGTTCCATCACCATAATCCAATATGGCTTCCGATTCACCCCGTACATTTAAAACAATTACACCCTTTTTAATCCAGCGGCAATCTCTGCTGGAATGTAGCGGCTCAGTAATTGTAGTTTTATATCCTTTGCCTTCACGATTAACTCCGGTAGTTGTGCCTGAAACGATAAATTGATCATCCATAGGCCTTCTGGGAGTATAAAATCCAAGCGTTTGAACACGTGTTCTTACCATACTTTGCTGAACAAAGGATTCTTCATCCCAATGAATTTTGATGCGGGATCCAATTTCCCATGTGGGCAAATCACGCCTTCCCTCTTTTTTGAAAGAAATGTTCTTACCTCCTTCAAATCTCTTGTCGTTAACAGAGTATCTTTCAAATCGAATAGTTTTCTCCCACTCATCTGAATTGGGTGCTGCAGACATTTCAATTACTATCCTGCCTCTCTTAACCAATCCCTCCCTTATTTCACATCCCTCGCCATAATCAATGGTGATGGTCTTCGGGAAAACATCTCTTTCCTCAGGTTCTACCGTAATAGTTCTGCAATCATCGTCGGTACGGCCATCCTTAAAACCATATAACCAATAATTACTTTCCTCAATTTCAATAAATAAATCTTCCATTAGATCTTCCAAAACAATGTCATCCTCTATAAAGTTCTGAGAATATTCAACTTTGAGATCTTTCTTGATTTCATCTGTGGAACAGCTGATCATTAATCCCATGAACAGAAAAAAGGAGCGATAGCTAATAATTTATATTTCATCTTTTCTATTTTTTGGTTTGCTTATTCTTAGATGTAAATAAATTAGAAAGGTTTAATTACAATATCAGTTTTGGATTTTATTCCGATTTTTATAAGTTCGGCATTCAAATCCACATGTAAACTATGAGCCAGAATGTAATAGAATCCATA
>JAUVKA010000238.1 GCA_030592205.1 Bacteroidota bacterium
AAACTGCAACTTTGCCCGATAAGGAATTCTTCCCATCATCACAAACTCTTGTACAGAGATATCGACCATTTCAGAAAACTGAGAGACTACGGCCAGATTTCTGGCTTTTTCTGCCAGCGATAAAGCTGAGAAGTTGTTTTTATTGAGTAATACTACTCCTTTCTTCGCTTTTAATTCTCCGGCAATTCCCTTGAGCAGAGTGGTTTTACCTGAGCCATTCGGACCAACTATTCCGGCAAATCCACCTTTTGGGATAGAAAAACAAATATCCGATAAAACGAATGAGTTTTTGTAACCACATGAGAAGTGCGAGAGTTGTAGAAAATCTTCCATCAGAATTATATTATTTTTCTCCCTACCTTAACTTTGCTAAGCATAATAATAAAGACTAATCCACCTAACATTCCGGTTATCACACCGATAGGCAGTTCGTGTGGTTCAATAATGGTTCTGGCCATGATATCACAAATAATGAGAAATAAACTTCCTCCCAGAAAAGATCCAATCAGAAGAAACCGATAATCAGATCCCAGCAGCATCCGAATTATGTGTGGAATTATTAATCCAACAAATCCAATTACCCCGGTTACCGACACACAAATTCCGGTCAGAATTGAGGCCAGAACAAAAAGTGAACGAACAGCTGTTTTTGTATTAATCCCAAGGTATCTGGCTTTTTCTTCACCTATTCGCAGCGCGTTTAAAGACCTGGAATACAAAAGGCTGATAAGTAATCCGGATATAGCTGCAATAAGGGTGATCCTGATTAGTGAAGTATTGGGTTCATCCAATGATCCCATTATCCAAAAGATGATGCTATGAATATTTTCTGCTGTTGTAAGCGACATCATGAACATCATTGCTGCTGAAGAAACAAAACTAACCATCACACCGATCAGAAGCATACGGTTAATATTTACATTCCCTTTTCTAAAGCTAAGTGTGTAAACCAGAATTACTGACAACAGAGCACCTGCAAAACCACCAAGGGGAAGTGTTATTGCGCCTAATGCTATTTGGGTTCCCGTAACGATAACAAAAGCAACCCCCAGTGCTGCTCCGCCTGATATCCCAAGTGTATAAGGTTCCACAAGGGGGTTTCTGAAAATTCCCTGCAGTATGGCACCAGTAAGACTTAATGCACCTCCGGCTGCGAAGGCTAAAATAATTCTAGGGAAACGGATTTTGGTGAGAATACCATATTCCAATCCGTTTTTATTCCTGAGTATTTCTGGTATATCAAACAGACTGATTTTCACCTCACCAATTGCAATTGATAGCAGAGCAGAGATAAAAACCAATGCTAATAAAAGTAAGAGGTAAGCTGTTTGCTTGTAAAATCTTGTTCCCATTTTCAATATTCTATACCTTCTCTACTGGTAATCCCATGGTCATATGGATGCTTTATCTTTTTCATTTCAGTAGTGTAATCTGCCAGTTCAATTACTGCATGTGTAGCACCACGACCAGTTAGTACTAGTTCTAGTTGCTTAGGTTTGTGCTTGATAAAACCAATTAGTTCTTCCTCAATCAGGAAATTATCCCGTACTGATATCAGGATTTCATCCATTATCAGCATGTCAAAGTATCCTTCTGCCATAATATCCAGAAGGCTTTTGAGACCCTCTTCGCATTCCTTTTTTATGTCATCTGTATTAAGACTTTTATCAAGATGGGGGTGTCCTTTTGCATAGCATATCACCTTTGCTCCCAGTTTCTCAAGACCCTGGATTTCTTTATAGCCATATTTCTCAGGCCGCTTGTGGAAAGAGGTGTAGCATACTTTGTAGCCATGACCCAGGGCTCTTACTGCCAGGCCAATAGCACTTGTGGTTTTTCCCTTGCCATCTCCGGTATAGATATGAATTAGTCCTGTTTCGTTTTTCATTATTCTCTTATTTAAGCAGTTCAAATATTGTATCCAGTGTTTGTGCAAAGGACAGTGGGGTAGGTGTGCAGGCCATATTTGAATCAATTATGAATACTTTATCATTTTGGGAGGCGCTGATTTCCTCAAAATCCTCCCAATTATTTTTCTCCTCATTTCCTATTATCCCCATGGTTACAATCAGGATAATATCAGGATTCCTGGCAATCACTGCCTCTCTTGTAATAGTTCCTTTTGTTAGTCCGAATGCGATGTTTTCACCATTTAGAAAATGAATGTAATCATCCATGAAGGTGTTGGGAATAACTGTATAAAGGGGTTTTGCCCCAATTTGGATAAAAAGTTTAGGTGCCTGACTCCAGTTGCATTGATCCTGTATGTCCAGCACTTTAGTTTTAGTGCTATTGATAAGACTATCTGCCAGTTCCTGTTTCTCAAGCAATTCTCCAAGACGCAAGAATTGGGAGCATATTTCATCGAAAGATTTTGGCGTTGGGAAAACCTCTGTCTGAATGCCAAATTTCCTTAACATTTCAAGGGTTTCGCTTTTTACAATAGAGGTGGCAATTACCAGATCAGGCTTTAGACTGAGTACTTTTTCAATGCTTGCTTTAACAGCTGATGCAATAATGGGTTTATTATCGGGTTTTGCAATCTCACAATAACTTGTACAGCCCACGAGTTTATCCTGGACTCCCAAATAATATACATTCATGGTAAGAGATGGCGAAAGCGATACTATACGTTGGTATTGTTGGGCATTAACAGAAGAGATCGTTATGATGCTTATGAAACAGAAAAGAATTATTGGTTGTGATCTGAGCATATAGTCGGGTTTAGATTAGGTCTAAAAAATGGTGTTTGTCTCTAAAAATAGTCGCGCCTGTTTCAAAATTCACCGGTGTTTTGAATAGCGGGCCATCATACACAAATGTGTGATACTCGCCGTTTTCAGCACAGGGATCAATATCCTCCATTTTGGAGATATCTGTCAGGAAACGCTCATCCACAATTCTTCCTAACCATTGTTTTGATAGTTTTTCTGATCTCACCGACATAGTTATCGCCTTAAATCCTGTTTGTATAAACTCCTTAAGTAATTCAACCGTATCATTATCCCACAGTGGAAAAACAGGCTCAATATCGATTGCAGAGCATACCCGCTCTATCCAAGCCCGATGTTCTTTCAGGTAGATGTCACCAAAGATTCCATAGTCAACTCCCTGTTTCTTCAGTTTGTGGATTACGTTTTTGAAGTTCTTCTCATATTCCTGATGGCTGCTTGCTTGTTGAATTACTGGAATTCCCATGCAATTCGCCTGTCTTTGAATGAGCTGCTTCTTCAGACCGTGAGATCGGGACAGCTCTCCCTTCTGATCACACATATTTACTAAACAGGCGATCTGATTATCAGTCTTCTGCAGGTATCTGTATGCCGCGAGCATACAATCCTTTCCTCCGCTCCATGATGCGAATGCTTTCATAATAACTAAGTGTCAAAGCTTCTGGAAGTTGTCTTGAAAACTTATTGGTTTTCTCACTTTATTCCCGAAGCATGTATTAAAAAATACAGTCTGGTAGGTCTTCTGGCTCATCCTGACTTCTGCGACCTTCCCAACCGCCGGGCGGCAGTCAGTGGTTTTGCTTTTCAGAAGCTTCTGACCTATCTGGTCAGAGCAGGACTTACAGCTGCGGGTACAGCTCCGGATTCACACCGGATTCCCATATTAAGGTTCGTCCAATAGTCGGACGAATCCACCACGACAAAACAAAGGTAAAAATATTTCTTAGAAAGCACATTCACATAGCATCGGTTGGTTTATTGGGATTATTGTTAAATTTATTGCAATATAATGAATGCATTATCCGAATAAACCAAATTAAAAAACAATGAAAAAAATCCAAGCGCTGAACTTTTCAAATGTATTGGTGATTGTAATTCTCTTTTTTTCAATATTTGGCTGTTCAAGCCACAAGAAGGGAGACATCCAAAAACCCAATATTATTTTTATTCTGGCTGATGATCTTGGCTATGGAGATTTGTCGTGTTTTAATGAGAAATCAAAAATTACAACTCCATACCTGGATCAAATGGCAGCAGAAGGTATGCAGTTTACCGATGCACATACATCATCGGCAGTGTGCACACCTACTCGTTATGGTTTAATGACCGGTAGGTATAACTGGCGTTCACCAATAAAAAGCGGAGTTTTAGGAGGGGAGTCGAAAGCACTAATCCCTGCAGAGCGTGAGACGGTTGCCTCTTTGCTGAAAAATGCCGGCTATTATACCGCTTATATTGGGAAATGGCATCTGGGCTGGAACTGGGCCAGGGATGAAAATGATGAAATCGACTTTTCTCAAGCTGTTACACATAATCCAAATGATCTTGGTTTTGATTATGCTTATGGGCATTGCGGATCTTTAGATATGGCACCCTATGTATATGTTGAAAATGGTATGCCAACAGAAATACCGGATTCGATAGCCGAAGCAACTGAATCATATGGCTTTTACAGGGCAGGGTATGTTGCATCTGATTTTATCATGATGGACGTAACACCAAACTTTTTCAGAAGAGCAATGGGATTTGTTAAGGATCATGCGAATAAAGAAAAACCATTTTTCTTATATCTGCCATTGCCCTCACCGCATACTCCTATTCTTCCTACTGATGAGTGGCAGGGTAAAAGCGGGTTAAATCCTTATGGTGATTTTGTTATGATGATAGATGATTATGTGGGGCAATTGATTAATACTGTAAAAGATGCTGGTATAGAGGACAATACACTAGTTTATTTCACTTCGGATAATGGTTGTTCGCCAATGGCAAAATTTGATGTATTGGCGGAGAAGGGGCATGATCCCAGTTATGTTTTCAGAGGTCATAAGGCAGATATTTTTGAGGGTGGCCATCATGTTCCATATATCGTAAAGTGGCCATCTCAAATTACACCCGGGACAAAATCAAACAAGACAATATGTACTACGGATTTTTTAGCTACATGTGCCGATATAGCCGGTGTTTCTCTTAAAGACAATGAGGGTGAAGACAGTTACAGTATGTTACCATTGCTTATGAATCCACAGAGTGGTGATTTCAAAAGGGAATACACTATTCATCATTCTATTAATGGAAGTTTTTCAATTAGAAAAGGAGAATGGAAACTGATTCTCTGTCCGGGTTCCGGCGGCTGGTCAAGTCCGAGACCTAAAGAGGCTGTTAAACTAGGCTTGCCTGAACTGCAATTGTATAATTTGGATTTAGATATAGCAGAGCAGAATAATCTGTATGCTGAAAACCCCGAAAAAGTAAAGGAATTGTATGACTTGCTGATGAAAAGTATTGAAAATGGGAGAAGTACTGAAGGTGCTAAGCAAACAAACGACTTACCACTTAGAGGAAAATGGACTCAGTTAGAGCAATTAAAATCTCAAATTAAGATTTGGACGGTATCAGATCCATTGCCCTTTCAGCAATAGCAGTTATTGAAAGTGAAGGATTTACTCCGGGATTTGAAGATATCATAGAACCATCAACAATCAGTATGTTTTCATAACCGAAAACCTCATTATTCTTATTGATGACTCCTTCGCTAGCATCTTTTCCCATGCAGGCTCCTCCAAGTATATGTGCTGTAGATGATCGGTTACCTATAGACTCAAAAATAAATGATGATGGCTTGCCATTAATTACCTTACTGTATTTTTTTGTAAGCTCTATTGATTCCGGGATGTCAGGACTGGGTCTTTTCCCTGATCCTAAGCGGGATACCATATTCCCAAGAATATTTTGCTTAAATGTCAGAGTACTGTTGATGGTCTGCATAAATAGCAGGACGGCAGTACTTCTCGACCAGCTGTTTAACCAATAGATTTTTATATAGCTTAGTGGGGATCTGAAAAATGTCCCAATTATTCCTGCAATTCTCACAAATGAATTCTTCCCGGTAGTGTAGGGGGTATGAGCTAATTTCCAGAAGCCTGATCCCTCGCAATACCTTACCACCTCCAAATGACTGTTATCATCAGTATGAAGAATGCTTCCAATCGCTACTCCTTTCGAAATATCCTTGTCTTTGTCCAGGGTAGAAATACTGATAAGCGTCTCATTATTAGTAAGTATCTCTTCGCCCAGTTTCTCTGAAAGATTTGGTAGAGATTTTCTCTTCAGTTTTAATAACAGCTTAACAGATCCCAAAACTCCACCTGAAAAAACAACTCCCCTGGCTGTAAACTTCTTTCTTTTGCCAGATATTCCGGTCGATTTTTTAATTGTAATTTCATATCCCCCTGAGCCATTCCCTCTATTGAGAGGAAGAACATTTACCACTTCATTTTCTGCCAAGACCTCTGCCCCGTTCTTCTGGGCGAGCCAAAGATAATTTTTGTCTAAAGTGTTTTTTGCATTGTATCTGCAGCCCGTCATACAACCACCGCAGAAGTTACAGCCTGATCTCATGGGGCCGTCACCATTAAAATATGGATCATCGACCTCAACATCTTTTTCGCCAAAAAACACACCGACATCTGTATGTTCAAATTTATCCTCAATACCCATTTCCGATGCCATTTTTTTAAGGGCCAGATCTCCGTCGAAGAGCTCTGGATTTCTATTAGCACCAAGCATCTGCAGAGCCTTTTTATAAAAAGGCTTCAATTCTGATTCCCAATCCGCCAGACCA
>JAUVKA010000315.1 GCA_030592205.1 Bacteroidota bacterium
AATTATAAAAAATCTCACAAAATTATTTTGTCATTGGAAGTTATCAGCCGTGAATTCTTTTTCTTATCTGGTATTGTTCTTATTGCTTTTGATAAATTTGTGGCTTATGCTATAATAATTCTGTTTATCCGGGAAATTATTTTTGCAATCCTTTTCAAACTTATTATGAAGCGTTTGAAGGAAAAAAAATTATTGTTACTTTCGTTGATATACGATATTATATGGCCGGTTATTGCTGGCATCCTTTTTTTACAAAGCAGAATTGCACCTAAAAGTCCCAAATGGAAATGAATCCTGACCTTTCGAACAGAGCAAAGCAGGATTACCAACTTGTACTTAAAGCCAAGGATGGTAACCAGAATGCTTATGCTCTTTTATTGAGCAGGTATTGGGATTCTATTTATTATATGTTGCTTAAGATGGTTCATAATAAAGATGATTCAGAAGATCTTACCATTGAGGCTTTCGGAAAAGCCTTTAAAAATCTGCATCATTATGAACCTGCGTTTGCATTTAGCACCTGGCTGTTTAAGATTGCCAACAACAATGCAATTGATTTTATTCGCCGCCAGAAAGGCAGATCAGTACCCATTGAAAATCCGGGTAATAATCCTAACGATGAAAATCCACTTCAGCTTCCTACCGATCTTCCGGATCCTGAGGAAGAACTCATACGGAAACAAAAAGCTATTTTACTAAAAACCGTGGTTAATCAGCTTAAACCCAGATACAGCAGATTAGTAAAACTTCGATATTATCAGGAATACTCATACGAAGAGATAGCCAAGGAACTCCAACTGCCTTTAGGAACAGTTAAAGCCCAATTATTCCGGGCTAAAGAATTATTGTATAACATTTTGTGTGACAGGAACGTTTAAGGTGGAGCTTCTATTAAAATACTTCCCTGATCTAAGCTCAGATCAGATTCAGAAATTTTCAGCACTTGGTCCTCTTTACCACTATTGGAATGAAAAGATCAATGTGATTTCCCGTAAGGATATCGACCAACTCTATCTTCGTCATATCCTTCACTCTCTGGCTATTGTCCGCTTTTTTCATTTTCCTGCTAATTGCCAGGTATTGGATGTGGGTACAGGAGGGGGCTTCCCTGGTTTACCTTTGGCAATTTTTTTCCCGAAAGTTCATTTCACACTGGTCGATTCCATAGGAAAAAAAATCATGGTGGTTAATGAGATTTGTAAAGAAATTAACTGTGCAAATATCAATGCGATCCATACCCGCGCCGAAAAACTCGAATCAACATTTGATTTCGTAGTCAGCCGGGCAGTAACCAATATGCCAAGGTTCATTAGCTGGGTTAAACCAATTGTCAATAGTGGAAAGCATGGAAAACTAGCCCATGGCATTATTGCCTTAAAGGGTGGTGAATTAGAAGTCGAACTCAGAGAATTTAAGCCAGATGTGAAAATCATACCAATTTCAGCATATTTTGATGAGGATTTTTTCACCTCAAAGAAAATCGTCTATCTTCCAGTTTGATAAAATCCAAGCAGATTCTTTTGTCATTAACAAATATAAACTACCTTTGCAATCCAAAATTGGGGTAAGACTATCAAGAAAATAGAGTAAAAATGAAACGTACATTCCAACCTTCGAATCGGAAAAGAAAGAATAAGCATGGTTTTCGCAAAAGAATGGCATCCGTAAGTGGCCGCAATATTCTTAGTAATCGCAGAGTCAAAGGAAGAAAAAAACTTAGCGTATCTGACGAAGCACGTCATAAGGTTTAATCTTCACTTTTAAATATACACTAAGGGAAAATCTACTTTTCTCTTTTGTTTTTCATCAATCCCGAATTCCATCGGGATTTTCTATTTTGAAACCCTAACCCTGAACCATTCAGATTCCACAGGGTATTCTTTTGTTAAACCAATAAGATCTTTCATATAAGGGTACTTACCTATGGGATATTGTGCTGGAAATAAGCTATCGGCCATTTGTTTGCTATCATATTTGTCAATTAAAAAGAATATCTTTTGTTCTGAAATGGCAGTTCTCATCCCCTGTTTCAATAATTCTTCCGAACCGACAAACTCTGGTCCTTGCATCCAATCGACTGGAAGTGGATTTGGTGATCCTATTAATGGATATAGTATGGCTGAGTTTGGCAGCACCACAAACCTGCCATAGGGAAAACCCAGTTCCTGGTATAATCTATCCACATCGGACATATAAGAATATGTATTTAAATTTGTTCTTATTCTACCGAGTTCGGGGAAAACCATGTTCAATGAATATTTCTGGTCGCCTGCAGATACATCCCTGTAATTTACCTTCCGTTGAGTGCGTAAACTCAGAACTATAAGTACTACCAGTAGTACTGATGATATTATCTGCAAGCGAGTGAGTCGGCGAAAAGAAAAGCCACGCTCCGCAAACTGAAATAAGATATATCCAATGGCAGTGGTATTGATTAATCCAATTGTAAAAACCGGCGCATTATCACCCAATGAAATAGCAGAGGTCCAGGAAACCATGAGGACCCAGAAAAACCATCTTCTTTGTGGTGCCTTAATCTGTTTTGTCACCTCCTCAAAAACCCAGAGTAAAAGCAATAACCAAAACTGAGTGAAGGACTGCCCAAACAAACTTCCGGGCACAAGAAAAACACAAAAGGCCAGAACAATAAAAAAGAAGACAAATATATATCTAACTATAGGAATAAGGGTAAGGCGAAAGACATTACCTACCTTGCTTCCCTCTGTAACGCGATATAAGAGCAGAAGGAAAATAACCAGAATGTAAAACCATATAAATGGAGAAGCCCAGAATTCTTCATAAAATTGCCTGAACCCAGTTTCAATCAGCTCGGTTCGCCCTGTCATTTGCTGAAAGAATAGCGGCATTGCAGCATTTAAGACTAATATGGAAAAATATGCGTAAACAGGAATTCCCCCTACCAGTAATCCCCCTATTAACTGCAAGTATTTCTTCTTTTTAATCCCATGATAAACCAAGCTTAACACTAATATCAAAGCAGGGAGGACAAATGTCTGCCTGGATAGAGCAGCCATACTGGCAAAAAAAGTAATCAGGGCAACTCTAATCCAGGCTCTCTTTTGAAAAAGGCCAGAGGGATCAGGCATAAAGAAGGACAAGGCCAGGATAAACCAGAATATTGCATCGATAGTAGTCCACGGAAAAAGGTTGTAATAATTTTGGTTGAGCAGAAATCCCCAGATTCCTATCAAAAAATAAAATATAAGGCCGCGAAATTTACGAATTCGGGTAAATCGTACCATCATCCAAGACCAGAGCAATGAATAGCTTAAATACTGTAAAAGAGTTAACCAGCGGGCGGAAATCTCCAGGGGCATTGGACTGATGAAATGTATGGAATGAAGAACCGCAGAGCCTATTGGTCGAATACTAATAAAATCCAGATGAGGAATCTGGCCTTGCAGGAGGCGAAAAGACTGGGCAAGAATCACTCCATCATCACTGGGATTAAATCCTTCAGAAAGAATTATACCCATCAATAAGTACAGTGCAATCGTACCGACAAAAATGAGTAGGGTTAATAAGAAATATCTAATTACTCCCGGTTTCTTCATGATATTCATCCTCAGTATTAACACTCCAAATGGCAGCTTTTGACTTTTCACCAGAGATCAGATTATCCACCACTGTCATTGCAGTTAACATGCTATGATCCTGGTTATTATATTTATGCATGCCATTTCTACCTATCAAAAACAGGTTTTCTATCTTATCTGTGAACTGACGAATTTCAATGAAACGGCTATAACTGCCAAAATATGCCGGATATGTTTTAGGCACCCTGACCACAGTTCCATCCAGAAAGTCAGCTCTATCAGCTAAACCAATCTTTATCAGCTCATCCATTCCCATTTTCTTCAAATCCTCATCAGACATCAGCCATAATTCATCTCCCTCATTACAAAAATATTCAAGCCCTAGCCAAACTTTATCCTGGCTCGCAAGCAAATAGGGACTCCAATTATTAAAAACCTGAATTCTCCCAACCTTCACATCGCTTTCTTGAATATATATCCAGTTATCCGGCACCCTATTCATGCCTTCATATTCCTTAATTTTCTGTGGATTCATCTTATTCAAAAGAATACCTACAGTTATAAAATCTCTGTAGATCAAGCCATCAGCTATATCTCTAAGCTCATTAGGGATCTCTCCTTTCATACCCAAAATAAGATCTTTAACAGGCATTGTAGAAAACACCATATCAGGATTATAGCATATTAACTCATCTGTATCTACTTTACGGCTCACAACTGAAATAATCTTCTTATCTATAAGATTTAATTCAACAGCTTCCTGGCCAAAAATAATTTCTCCTCCACAGAGTTTAATTTCTTTGGCAACTTCTTCCCACAAATGACCCGGTCCAAATTTTGGATATAAAAAGCGATCTATCAGGCTGGTTTCAGTCTGCTTCTGCTTTATATCTGATTCTTTGGAAAAAACAGATCTTAATCCATGCAACAGGGCCTTGGAAACAGATAAGCCCTTAATTCTCTGTGCACCCCACTCAGGGCTAATCTCCTTGCATGTTACCCCCCAGACTTTCTCAGTATAATCCTTGAAAAAGGTCAGATACAATTCTTTCCCAAATCGATTAATAAAAAAGTCTTCCAGGTTTTCTTCCTTCCGGATAGGCTTAATCCTGTTCAAAAAATACGAAACGCCAATCTTGATGATTCGTATCAGACCTAGATTTTTTATTGTGCTGCCATTCAACCTGATCGGATAATCAAAGAAACGTCTCAAGTAGTAAATGCGGGAGAGTCTTTTTCTAATGAGCATCACCCGGTCGACTTTTTCTGGATCAGCCCCCCTTTTTCCTGTTTCCAGCCGGGAAGTTTTGTTGTGATACTGTATACTTACTGAGTTATTCTCCTGGTATTCCAGAGGTAAAATCTTCATCCACCACTCCATCACCCGGTCGGATTTTGAAAAAAAACGGTGACCTCCGATATCCATTCTATTTCCCTTGTAGTTCACGGTACGGGAAATTCCTCCAACGAAATCAGTTTGCTCAATAATAATAGGGCGAATATTGGTTCGTTTAACCAATTCATAGGCA
>JAUVKA010000300.1 GCA_030592205.1 Bacteroidota bacterium
CCATTTATAGCTGATGATCAGCTAATTGATTCATGTTTTTCTGAGGATGAAGAACTCTGATTTCCGGTGTATCTAACAAAAATATTTATTTCATCATGATGCCAAAATCAACATATATCTTACTCCTTCTTGTACCAATGATGACTTCTTGTATTCCTGATGAGATCAACACACTCGAGGGCTCCTGGTCCTGTCAGGAGACGAGCCAGATTTATATGGAAAACATGAAGGGTACCAGTATCTATCCGGTGTATTTTGCCCAGGATATTAATGATGGAAACACCTATTATATCGATAATTTTTATCAGTTAGGCAGCGGAATTGAAGTCAAAGTTAAGTTGTCTGGCAGTATTCTTACTCTGGAAAAGCAAACAGTTGACGATATTGAGTTTGAGGGTGATGGTACAGTTAATTCATCCTACGAATTAATAAACTTTAGCTACACTGCTGATGATGGAGGAGGGATGGTTGATCATGTTCAAGCCACCTATACCAGGTGACTCAGTTACTCGGTTACTCGGTTACTCAGTTACTCGGTTATTCGAAAGTAAAACAACAGCGTAGCAGGCAACTCCTTCTTCCCGGCCTACGAATCCCATTTGTTCATTGGTAGTAGCTTTGATACTAAGCTGATCCTTTTCGATTCCCATTGTATTGCTAAGGACTTCAGTCATGATTGGAATAAAATCCTTAAGCTTTGGTCGTTCCAGGCAGATCGTTGTGTCGATATTTCCTACTTGCCACCCTTTTTCACGAATTAAGCTGATAGTTCTTTTGAGAAGAATTTTGCTGTCGATATCCTTGAATTCTGCTGAGTTGTCGGGGAAGTGAGATCCAATATCCTTTAATGCCAAGGCACCCAGGAGGGCATCACAAATAGCATGGATTAAAGCATCGCCGTCGGAATGGCCCAGACAGCCTTTGTGAAAAGGAATTTCGATCCCTCCCAAAACCAGTTTGCGGTTTTTGGCTAACTGATGAGAGTCATAAGCAAATCCGACACGAAACATTTTTATTAATTGTTTCTGGAACCGTCAAAATCAAATAACAAACTGAATCGAAGAGTATTCTGGAGAGGATTGTTTTGATACATTGGAATCAAATATGAAAAATCCAATCCAAAAACGTTAAGACGTAAACCGATACCCAGCGTAAAGAACTTCCTGTTACCCTTGGTACTATGTTCATGAAAATATCCACCTCGGATAGCAAACTGTTTAGCATACCAGTATTCCAGTCCAAGGGAATAAGTAATCTCGTTAATCTCTTCCCTGAAACCACCCGGAGCATCGTAGAACGACTGAAAAATCCCTACTGGAACAGCAACGTTGGGGTCATAACCATACCTTATTACAGGATCGTTTGTTATGTCAACCGAGTCGGAATAATATAAAGGGGGTGAAGGCACTAGTAATTTGTTAACATCTACCGTTCCCATTAAACTATTGTAATCATCAAAATGGATAGTATAGGCTGCTCCAAGCCTCATATTAATAGGAATGAAGTCTTTGTCAGAGTCCTTTGAGTAGGATATCTTTGAACCCAGATTTGAAAAATTAAGGCCCCAGGCAAAGGTGGCATCGTAGTTGCCGGCCATTACAATATCCTTATTTTGATAAAAAAGACTTACATCAGCAGCCAGGGCCATGCCTGGATTGGATTCCGCTCCGCCAACAAAATATCCACCTGTAAGGTTCGAATAAATGTATCTAAAGGCAAGGCTACCTGCTAATCGGTCAGAAAATGCCCGGGCATAAGCTAAATCAAGTGAAAACTCATTAGGGTTGAATTGGCCGCTGGTATTTCCTACTATGTCAGTAAAAATAATGTTGCCGAGTGAAAAATATAGCAGGGAAAACCCTATGGTTTGATCTTCGTCGATTCTCTTATATCCACTCAGATATGCCAAATTGATATCAGGTATTAATTCTCTTAACCATGGGGTATAAGAAATAGCAATTGCCATGTCTTTTTCAACGAAAGCATATTTGGCAGGATTCCAATGCATTGAACTAGCATCTGGTGAGGTAGCTACCCCAACATCACCCATTGCTCCTCCTCTTGAATCGGGGGCAATCATTAAGAATGGAACAGCTGAGGTGATAGTATTTAATTGGCCGGTTATTTCCCCTGTTGTGATCTGGCCATAATTGGGCCTGACGAGGAAAAAGAATACTATAATGAGTAAATAGAGCCTGGATAATCTTGTCATTCTCAATGCCTTTTAAAATAAGCGACAAATATAAATAATTAATGCGAGTATATTTCCCCGATCTCTTATCAAAACTATCAATCCCAGGAATTATTGTGGGAATAGTATAAGACTTATCGCAATATTACTAATTTTTGAAATCCCTCCTGTGTTCTTCCATCCAGAGTGCGTATGCGAACCCGGTAGATGTATGTGCCACGACCAATTCGGTCACCAAAATCATCCAATCCATCCCAGGCAACCGGTCCTACACGGAATGAGTCATTATCAACCTGGGTATTATCAATATTAAGAAATGAAAAGGATTTAACCAGTCTTCCACTCACTGTAAATACCTGTATTTGAACATCAAGCGGGACATTGGCCTGGTTGTGTTCAAAATAAAATTCAGTATGAGTTGTGAAGGGATTTGGGTAATTTAAGATGTTTTTCAACTTCAGTCGTACAGAGTCCATCACCTCAAATTGTATCATAGTCTCAGTTGAGTTGTTCAATATATCCCAGACCTTCAATTTCAGATTATGTGTTCCTGGCTCAAGGTTCTGCAGGGGATACCGTATGGAGCCGGATTTGTAATTATCCAGGTCAGATTCATAATAATCGTTCAACACCAGAATACTCTGACTATTATCATCCAGGATGGCGGTAATGTCATGTCCGATTCCATTCCCTACAGTGTTAATCCCGTATTGATCACTCACTCTTGCCAGGAAAACAGGATTTTCGTTGGTGAGTCCTCCAAAAACAAAACTTGTATCATTCATAAATAGTTTTACTTCAGGACCTTCCTGATCAGTATAAACTGAATCAGCAGATCCTCCAATCAGGACAGAAAGATCAACACCGTTAGCATCAGTAGTTCCATCTGTACCATAAAAGCTGAAGCGGCCTTCCCCAATATTATATGCTATATCCTTTGGAACAATAAAGGAGAAATTAAATTCACCTTGTTTAACACTTACCTTGCCCCTGAAAAGAATATTTTTCTGTACTGTAAATTCCATAATGGGTCCACCATCATTAGCAATGTTGTTAAGAAGGACTTCCTTGTCGAAAACACTTGGGATTACAATGCCGTTGAATCCCTCCATCTTTTTCCCATTCAGATCTGCAACATATCCGGAAATAGTGGCCTGACTCAGTGCCTTAAGAGTGTCCCTGAATTCCCCAACACTTTGTTCATTAATAGTGGTCATTACAATATTGTTTTCCGGATAGTTCAGTGTAAGGGCTGGATCACTTAAGAGAGTGAAATTCAGTTTGTTTAACTCAGTGCCAATCGTATTTTTGGTTAACAGCATAATATCACCAAAGCGATATCGTGAACCATCGGCTTTTCTGTTGAATAAGTAATCATATAATATCTTATTCAATCTGAAATTTGGTGAAGAGTAGACCAAACGAGTGGTGGTAAACAAACCAATTCCTCCTCCATTAGGGTTCAGAACCACCCATTCCCCGGCTGAGGGCAACTCATGATCATCATAGCGGCTGAATTCGCAGGTGGCAGTTATGAAAAGGGGTAGTTTGTCATAATTATCCCATGATTTGATGTCGCTGGTGGTTAGGATCTCTTCATGTGCCAGTCCTCGTTCACTTCCATGACCAAGGTAATTCATTATCAGGGCACCTTTCTTAATTCTGTCATCAATAGCGCGGTTAACCTCCGGATATCTTTCTCCGGCTGGCACAGAGATCTGTTGGTAAGCATCCAGGAATACCTTGTCGATATTAAAGCTGGGGTAATATTGTTTAACTTTCTCTGCCAGGGTGTTAGCATCCATCATATGTCTGTTGCCATCTTCATCATCCCCAATAAAACATATAAGGTTTCTCCAGTCTCCGTAGGTAATTTGGTCTTTATAGTGTTTGACTTTATCCACCATAACCTCAGCATCATAGTTTGAAACCACAGGGAAACGTCCAATACCGATATCTAATAGCCCTGCCTCCAATTCTTCGCCATCATCCAATAAGCCGAAATAATCATCCGTCACAAAGGAACTGGTAGGGTAGAGAGATTCAAGGGACTGGAAGGTTGGTAAACAAGTGACATATTCTTTATTTATATTCTTATTATCGTAGGATCCATCGCCGAAAAGCAATAGGTATTTCAGTCTTAGCCCTGAACCCGAACGATCATAAAACATTTTCAGGAAATCGCGAATTGCAGTGGCATCCTGAGCACCGGATGAAAACTCATTATATATCTGTTGCGGGCTAGTGATGAGACTTTCCAGACCATCATTTTCAGAATGGAAATTGGCAAGATCCTGTGCATATTCACGAAGGTCATCGTGGACGATAATGATCATGTCAGGAGATTCTTCACCGTGAAGGTTTTGGTTGGCAATAATTCCCAGCCCCTCTTCACCTTCATACTCAGGAACGTGGAGATCTGGGGACAAAGGGTTGAAAACAACAAACTCCCTTAGCTGGTCAGTATTTGTTGTAAAAGCAAGCATGTTTCCACTTCCTGACAATGGCATGGATTTTACAGATTCTATATCAGAAACGTCCCATACCTGAATTTTATCTCCATTAGTTTGTATGGTAAACCTGCTGATCATTCCCTGGCCTGTAGATTCAAGATCCCTGAAATTTATTTGATTACCATTATAACGGAGATTGCTCCTGGTATTCAGAATCAGATAATCAAGCCAACCCTCTGCAGCAGGATTACTGGGTGCATATTGAATATTTAATCTGAAGTTGCTCCCTTGCGGTGAAAAAACACTCTCAGTTCTTGCCGAGGAGGCAAAAAGGGCCTCATAATTACTGGTGTTAACTCCATCCATACTGATGGTGTTAATAATTTTATCATCAACAATCAAGTGAAACTTACTGTTTTCGCTAGTACGTGTTGACCTGGATCGCAGGTTGGAAATCAATTTCACTGGAGCATTTGAGACTCTGTTTGGAAAACTAAAAGAATATCCCCAATTCAATTCAATGGAGAAATGGGTCCAATTCCATATTCTTCCAGACTTAATAAGATTGACCGAATCTTTTTCGCGAAATTGGTAGTCGTCATAGCTGCCAACTTGGTAATCAGGAGTCCCGGTAAATTCTTGTGCTTGGGTAACCTTTTTGCCTGAGCCTGCATCCGTTGTGATAAAATAATATGCATAATCAGAATATTGATGCAAATGATGTACAAACATCTTA
>JAUVKA010000180.1 GCA_030592205.1 Bacteroidota bacterium
TGTGTGTTTTGTCATTACGGGACTGATAATCAGTAGTTGTTCTACCAAGAAGAACACTTTGGTGACCCGTAATTATCATAATGTGACCTCCCATTACAATATTTATTTTAATGCTTACGAATCCTACAGGGAGGGGCTTAAAAAGGTTGGTTTGAGTTATCAGGATAATTTTAACCAGATAATACCCATTTCGATATACAGTAAACGGGAGGTGGCCAACAGGTTGAAGTCGAATATGGAAAAAACAAAGAAGAAATGCTCCAAGCTCATCACTACAGATTCTATAAAAGCAAGGCCAAAGTCTAAGAAAGGGGTCAAGTCGAAGCGACAAAAAATATTTGCCAGTAGAAAAGATTATAATAATTGGGTTGATGATTCATATTTCCTTATGGGAAAGGCTTATTATTTCCAACATGATTATTTTCCCGCTATCCAAAACTTTGAATTTGTGATTCGGCAGTATTCTGAGGAAGGTTTAAAAGATGAAGCAACTTTGTGGCTGGCCAAAACACATCTGGAGCTTGAGAATTATGGGCAGGCTAAAGATTTGCTGGACAGATTAGAGGCTGAACCGAATTTGTCAAAAAGCTTACAGGCTGAGCTGCCGGCTACTATGGCCGATTGGTACCTGCGTCAGGATCAAATTCCGGATGCTCTGGGTTTTCTATCTCAGGCTGTTGAACAGACTTCTTCAAAAAAATTGCGTACACGATATTATTATATTCTTGCCCAACTGTTTGAAAAAGAAGAAGATTTCACCCAAGCCTCAATTATGTATGGGGAGGTTTTGCAGCTGAACCCAACTTATAAAATGGCATTTAACGCCAAAATTAATAGAGCCAGATTATATCAGGGAGATAGTGATGAAGGCAAAGAGATACGCCGACAATTAGAAAAGATGTTGAAGGATGATAAAAATCTGGAATTCCTGGATCAAGTTTATTATGCCCTGGCTGAAATTGATATTAAGGAAGATAAGATGGCTGATGCAATCGAAAACTATAAGCTTTCCACACTGTATTCATACAACAATAATCATCAGAAATCCCTTTCATTTCTTGCTTTAGGAAAACTTTATTACGCAGAACCTGATTATATTGAATCCAGTTCATTTTACGATAGTTGCGTTATGTCAATGCCGGAGGAATTTCCAGATTATGAGGGAATTAAGAATCATTTTTATGGTCTTTCTTTACTGGCCGAAAACCTTAAGATCATTAAAATTGAAGATAGTCTCCTACAGATTGCTGCTATGCCGGAGGATGAACGGGAAGAGTTGATCAGCCAAAAAATAAAAGAAGCTGAAGCGATTGTGGAAGAGCAGAAACGACTTGAGGAAGAGGAGCGTTTCAACCAGCGTTCCGGCAGCTATCGGAGGTATGGACAAGGTAGTAATTTTGCTATGTCTCCCGGAGGTATGAATCCTGGGGTTGGGCAATTTGGTTCTAATATGGGAATGGGAGGTGCCAGTCCTGCCGGAATGGGTAGAGGCCTTTCCGGAGGATCAGGGCAATGGTATTTTTATAATCCCACAACACTCAGCTTTGGCGAATCTGAATTTATTAAGCGTTATGGTAGAAGAAAGTTGGAGGATAATTGGAGGAGGTCTAATAAAAATATCTTTTCTGCCACTTCTGATATTACAACGGAAGGGGAAGAAGGAGATATCCAGGCACTTTCTACTGAGTCCAAATCAAAAAGCTTCCAGCCGACCACTCGTGAGTACTATGTTGCTGACCTTCCTTTGACTGATTCGGCAAAAGCTATATCCCAAAAGCGCATCGAAACTGCAATGTTTAATGTGGGAAAAGTGTTTGCTGATGAACTGGATAAGCCTGAAGAATCGATAGAATATTTTCTTAAGCTAAATGATCGATATCCCGAAACCGAGAAGTTATTGTTTTCCTATTATAATCTATATCAATTATATAAGGAGGCACCAAATCCAGACCAGGAAGAAGTGTACAAAAACCTTATCCTTAGCGAGTTTCCAGATAGCCGTTCCGCTATGATTATCAGTAATCCCAATTATTTTGAGGATATTGAAACTGCTCGTTTGGAGCTTGTAGACTATTATGTGGAAACATACAGATCCTATTTGGATCAGCAGTATGAACAGGTGCTTAATAACTGCCTTCATGCTGATACGGGATTTTTGCTGAATCCTATTCGAGATAAATTTGGCCTTTTAATGGTTATGGCCCAGGCAAAGCTGCATCCGGATAATAAAGAATTACTGAAGGATGAATTAAACAGCCTGGTGTTCAAATTTCCTGAAAGCGAAGTAGCTGATCCGGCAAGAAACCTTATCAGATATTTAGAGGATGGACCCTCAGATTCTGTGAAATCCGGTCAAAAGCCAGGGCTTAGAATAGGAGCAATTAATGAAGAGGCCGGAGACGATACAGAAGCTAATTATGCTTATTATGACAATACTGTTCATTATTATGTAGTAATCATAGGAAGCAAAACTGGCGATTTAAACCGATTAAAGTATAACATTTCAAGTTATAACATTGAAAACTATGATCAAGACTTTTTCGAGGTTAAATCTGAGGTTCTCACAGAGAGCCTCATAATGATCGCAGTTAAAAACTTCCCGGATGCTAAATCCAGTATGGACTATTATGCAGGTATTCTTGCGGATCTTGTGGTTTACGCTGATTATAAAGAAACAGATTTCAGGCATTTTGTAATATCCAAGGCTAATTATTCCATTTTTTTCAAGAATAAAAATGTCTTCAATTATATCCGGTTCTTTAACGAGAATTACCTTATTGAGGATAATTAAAAGCACACATGACAAAAAAAATCACGATACTTTGGGCAGATGACGAGATCGATCTGCTGAAACCCCATATTCTTTTTCTGGAAGAAAAGGGTTATGATGTTCATACAAGTAATAATGGTGAAGATGCCATTGATACAGTAAAAACATCTGAATTTGACATCATTTTTCTGGATGAAAACATGCCTGGACTATCTGGTCTTGAAGTCCTTGCAAGAATTAAAACAATGCAGCCTCATATCCCTGTAGTTATGATTACGAAGAATGAGGAAGAGACCATTATGGATGAGGCCCTGGGATCTAAAATTGCTGATTATCTGATTAAACCAGTCCATCCTAAGCAGATACTCCTAACCATAAAAAAGAACGTAGATACCAAACGCTTAATCAGCGAAAAAATCACATCAAAATATCAGACAGAATTTGGCCGGATTGGGCTGCGAATAAATGAGCACCTTGATTGGGAAGATTGGATTGAGGTGTATAAGAAATTGGTATACTGGGAGATTGAATTACAGGAAACAGGTGAAACAGCAATGGATGAGGTGTTCAAGATGCAAAAAATGGACGCTAATATCAATTTTGCCCGATATATCAGATCCGTGTATGAAGATTGGTTTGTGTCGGATGTGGGTGAGCGCCCCCTGCTTTCAAAAGATATATTTAAGCATAGAGTATTTCCTAAATTACAGTCCAATAGACCTGTTGTAGTAATAATTGTAGATAACCTCCGCTATGATCAATGGAAGGTTTTTGAGGGCTTGGTACAGGAGTATTATACAGTTGAGCAAGAACTATACAGCAGCATTTTGCCCACCACTACACAGTATGCCAGAAATGCAATGTTTGCGGGCCTGATGCCTCTCGAAATATCCAGAAGGCATCCGGATTTATGGGTAGAAGATTTTGATGAGGGAGGAAAAAATTTGTACGAGAAAGAATTGCTTCAAGCCCAACTTCTTCGAAACAATTTGGATGTCAAATTGATGTACCAAAAGATTAGTAATATACGGGATGGTGTTAAGCTTGTCGAAAATCCGAAAATGTTGCTCGGGAATGATCTCTCTGTACTGGTTTACAATTTTGTAGACATGTTGTCGCACTCGAAAACCGAGATGAAAATGATCAAGGAGCTGGCACCGGATGAAGCAGCTTATCGGTCTCTCACCCTTTCCTGGTTTAAGCATTCACCCTTATTGGATTTACTCAAAGAATTGGCATCTTATCCGGTTCAGGTTGTTTTGACCACCGACCATGGAACAATACGTGTTCAGGATCCTGTTAAGGTTATCGGCGATCGGTTTACTACAACTAATTTGCGATACAAGCAGGGAAAAAACCTGAATTATAATCCTAAAGAGGTTTTTGAAATTACTAAGCCCGAAATTGTACACCTTCCAAAACCTAATGTAAGTACACGGTATATATTTGCCCAGGGAGAAGATTTTTTTGCCTATCCTAATAACTATAATCATTATGTCAAATATTACCGGGATACCTTCCAACATGGAGGCGTGAGCCTCGAGGAAATGATTATTCCCCTGATAAGTATGGTTCCAAAGACATAAACAATGTTGAACCCCTCTTTTAAACTTGGGGATTTATCCCATTTGAACCTGGCAGCAAAATGGTTTTTTGAGCTTGCCGGCAGATACACTATAATAGCTCTTTATGGTGAGCTCGGGGCAGGAAAAACTACTTTCATACAGGAGTTGTGTAGGCAGATAGGTGTAACACAGAGAGTTACCAGCCCAACCTTTGCCCTGGTAAATGAATACACTGCTTCAAACACTCAAATTATTTATCATTTTGATTTTTATCGTTTAGATCAGCCCGAAGAGGTGCTGGATATAGGCTTTGAAGATTATGTGTCGAGCGGACATTTGTGTTTCATAGAGTGGCCTGAGAAGATTGAGTCCTACCTGCCCCCAGATACTTTAAGGTTGTACATTGATGTTCAGGAGGATAAATCAAGGCTGATTCGCCTGGTATTTCCAGCATAGTTTTTTTCTGGTAAATTTGTAACTTGCTCTTCTACATTGTAGCATTAAAATTACCGCATATGCAGGAATCAGGAAAATCAATGTCGTATTATCAACCAGAGATGATCCCTCGTGAGGAGGTTCTTGATCTTGAAAAGAAGGGCAAACAATTAAAGATTGGAATTCTTGCAGAAAGTGATCCTTATGAAACCCGCATTCCAATTACTCCACAGGGAGTGGAATTGTTGGTGGAAAACTCACATGAGGTTCTGTTGGAAAGCAATGCAGGGACAAATTCACGCTTTACCGATAATAACTATACTGAAGCCGGGGCAAGGGTTATCACGGAAAAAAACCAGGTTTTTGAAGCCGATATTCTATTAAAAGTATCCCCTTTACTTCCCGAAGAGATTGAACTTCTGAAACCAGGTCAAACCATAATCACCTCCCTGCATCTGGCAACCCGTAAGGAAAGCTATTTTAAAAGGCTGATGGAAAAAAGGGTTACGGCCATGGCTTTTGAATTGCTTAAGGATGATTACCATGAATTCCCGGTTTTGAGATCCATGTGTGAGATTGCCGGTACAGTTTCAGTTAGGATTGGTGCTCAATACCTTAGTAATATAGATAATGGTAAAGGGATTCTTTTGGGCGGAATAACTTGAATTACTCCAACTGAAGTAGTAATTCTTGGTGCGGGAACAGCTGCTGAATATGCTGCCCGAACTGTATTGGGAATGGGTGCAGTTGTTAAAATCTTTGATCATGCCATCCCGGCTTTGCAAAAAATTAAGCAGCGTATAGGCAGAGAAGTCTTCACCTCAGTGATGCATCCTCCAGTGCTAAAGAAAACACTTGAAACAGCCGATCTGGTTATTAGTACCCTTCAGCGTCTTGACAGGAAATCGTTTTTTCTGGTTCCGGAGGACATGGTGCTAGGCATGAAAAAGGGTTCAGTTATTTTGGATATACATATTGATCAGGGTTCGAGTTTTGAAACCGGCCACTTAACTACACAGGCGGAGCCCATTTACGAAGAACACGGTGTGATTCACTATATGGCTCAGAATATACCGGCGATGGTTCCGCGCACTGCCTCAATTGCCCTAAGCAATGTGATAACACCATTATTACTCAATAACGGCAGGTGTGGGGGTATTGATCAACTGATCAGAGACGATCTTGGGGTACGCCATGGAGTGTATTTATATAATGGAATACTTACCCACGAAATGATTGGCTACTACTACGGGATTTCTTCTAAGGATATTGATTTGTTGTTGGCAGCATTTTAGATTCAGTTATTCGTTACTCGTTATTCAGTTAATCATGAATCAAGATGTATGATTCGCGGGCTAAGTAGCTTATAATTAATAATTTACAATTGATCATTAACCATTGTCTCAGAATACTGCTCTGACCTGAATATTTCCTGTGTGAATGATTTTACTTCCCTGTGAGATCCTTCCCTCATATCGAAAATCCAATTGTATCACTTTATTCAATTTTCTTCTGAACGATAAACTTAGCATACCGTTATGACCGGGACGGAATCCCTGTAATAAAACATATCCGACAGGAGAATTAGGATTTCCTGTGAATTCTATTGCCAGGTAGTTTAATTCAAGTTGAATCTGTCCTTTGGCGGGCATCTGGTAAGCCAGGCTGGTTTCAAGTCGGTTTACATTGATTTTTTCTGATTGGCCAATATCATTTTCCCGCCTCCATTCGTGGCTGAGTCCGGTTTGCCAGCTTTCACCTGGCTTAAATGTTAGCTCAATATCATTCCTGATATAATCAATTTGGTAATTCTTACCAGTGAAGAATGATGAAATATATTCCTTCTCACCCTTTTCTGTCAGATTGGTAATCCAAAAAGGATCCAGAGGATGAAAGCGAACAATGATACGGTTGGTCCTACTGATTCGTTTGTCTGTGCCGTAACTGAGAAGTGTTTGACTTTGGTTTTTTTCGAAGTGATAATCTACGCCGAAAACAGTTTTGCTTTTATTGAATGAAAGAGTATTACGAAACAGACTTGAGTGGCTAACCAAAAGGCTGTCGTTCATGTTGTTGGCAAATGGATTTAACTGGTCTGATAATCGGGTTCTATAGTTTTTCTTGTCTATCCTGTACGCTAGTGAATTACTTAAGCGGGAGAGTATCTTCTCCATTTTTGTTTTTTGCTTAAAGAAACGGCCTGGCTGAAAGTTAAGCACCTGGTTGAACCGATTCAGGTAAGTTGGGATATATGAAGTCCCCGGGCGAAAAATCCTGATATAATCAGCCAGATCTCTAAAGTGAGCCGGTTCAAATTCATCCAGTTCTTTATTTCCATTTTGGTTGTAATCAGTCCAGGTATAGTAACCCTGGCCTGGGGCCACCTCGATATAGCTGTATTCTATTTTTCTTTCCAGGCCAGATCCGATTTCATAAAATGTTCTTGAAACTAAAGCTCCTTTGGCCACTTGAAAATTCTCCTCAAGTCTGGCTGTAAGAGATTGACCAGTTTCTTCTTCGCCTGAGGTTTCAGAGGAGAAAGACTTTAAATCCCTCCAATTTGCAGATACAGCCGTCCTATTTCCCTTGTTTCCTATGTAATTCATCCCTGTTTCAACTTGCCAGGCTTTGGTGTCCGGAGCAAGTACACTATTGAGCGGGAGAAGATCGGTTCGGTTTGTCAGGTAAAAATACCATGGGATTTTATTTTGCTTTGCATTTTCAACTCCAAATTTCCATTCCTGAAATTGGAAACTACCCTGAATAGGAGAATTTTCATCAGCCCCGTTCCATAAATTGCCTTCATGATTTTCTATGGCAAATAGTTTTAGCATTTTAAATTCCTTGGAAAAGCGGATATTATGCCGGCCGAATTTGGTGGCAAACAAACTGGTGGAGGAATTCATATAACTCCCATCCCAGCTGACTGACCATCCTTTTTTTGAAAGATCTCCCTGAGTAAGGTGCCGGAAAGCCTGGTATGGACCGGCATACGATAA
>JAUVKA010000171.1 GCA_030592205.1 Bacteroidota bacterium
AAAAAAGTCTAGTTCAGAAATTTTATAATGAGTTTTAAACTCTGTGAAAATCCCCTCTTTCTCTAAAAGTTTGGAGATCACCTGTTCCAATCCCTGTTCCTTGATAAGGCGCCTATGTATCTTATTAAATGATACTTGACGAAATGGAAGAAGTAGAGATTCAGCATCTAAATCATTATACGTACCCAACAATGCATAAGCATCATTATCTAAACCCAGATATGCTGTATAAAAAGATATACCGGGTTTAATACTCTCCAATTCATCAACGCCGCGAATAATAACTTCCCTGTACCGGTTGTCAAACTGATCCTGTTCAAGAAAATATATTCTTAAAACTGAGAAAAGTTGAATGCAAAACATAACCAACAGGGCTACTACTGATAAGATAATATAGAATATTGATTTCCTCAAAATTGTGACACTCAATGAAAACGATTTTTTCTGTATAAAAGTAAGTGCAATTCGTATACTTAGAACGTGTTAACCTTTCGTTAACCGGACATTAACACTCAAGCACAGCTTGTTGCAGTATATTTGAAAACGGATTAAGATCAAAATGATCTATTGTAAATTGTAAATTATCAATAATAAGTCATAAGTGTCTAAGGCAAAGAATAACAACCAAAAAAAATCTACGATGAAAATACAAAAACTCTTCTTACCCTTCCTGATCCTATCCTTTATTTTTTCAGGAACTTTGGTTCAGGCCCAAAGTAAAAGTGAAAAGGAAAAAGCCCAACAGGAAAAAATAATGGAACTGGAAAAAAGGCTGGAAGCAGCAGTGCGGATGCAAGAGGCTGATCTGGAGAAAATTCTAAAAGAATCCAAAAGAATCCAGGATGATGAACTGGTTAAAATACTCGAAAACCAGAAAAAGATGCAACAGAAAGCCATGAAGCAATATGAAAAAGCCTTTGACTTTCAAAAGGATAATTACCGGAGAACCTTTGATTCTGCAAAAGAAGCTAATGAGAACCTATACAAAGTGGTGCTCCCTGAAATGCAATATGATTTTAGAAGGGAACCTTTTCGGGCTATTTCCAATATATATCTTACATCATCCAGAGAAAAAACATCACTAACAATACATAAGGAATTGGATGACGTGACTTTCGACACCAAATTCAAATATGAAGTTACAGATGGAGCCAATGGGATCAACTTCAAGGTTGATGGCAGCATGGATGAAGGAACACTTCTGATCAAATTGATCAAACCCAATGGTGATGTATTACAAGAAATTGAGATATCCCCCCTGGCTGACATAAGCTGGAATCAAGATCTCCGATGGGATGATGACGAGGAACAAGACGAAAACCTGGGAAGCTGGGTGATTGTAGTCTCAGCAAAAAATGCCAGCGGTAACTATCAAGTAAATGTCAGAGCCAATTAAACTGGTTCAGCTGAATTACTAAAAAAAGGCGCCTTGCATTTGGGCGCCTTTTTTTATAAAACAAAAACTCTTTCTACAAAAGGGAATGTATAACCAATCCACTCCGTAGTTTTGGTTCGAACCAGGTTACTTTTGGCGGCATGATATTACCGGTATCTGCAATATCCATCAGTTGCTTCATAGAAACAGGATAGAGAGCAAATGCTACTTTCATTTCTCCTGAATCAACCCGTTTTTCCAGTTCGCCTAATCCTCGTATTCCACCAACAAAATCAATTCTCTTATCAGTCCGGAGGTCCTTGATTCCCAATATTTCATCCAGGATTAAATTGGAACAGATAGTCACATCCAGAACACCAATAGGATCCTCATCATCATAAGTTCCTTCCCTTGACTCCAGGCTATACCATTTGCCATCCATGTACATCCCAAAACTGTGAAGTCTATCGGGCCTGAAGGCGGAAGATCCTTCTTCCTTAACAATAAAATTTTCAGCAAGCATATCCATAAATTCGCTCTCTCCATGTCCATTCAAATCCTTCACTACCCTATTGTAGTCAATGATCTTTAATTGCTCATCAGGGAAAAGAACAGTAAGGAAAAAATTGTACTCCTCTGCCCCTGTATGATGTGGATTAGCTTTTCTCTTTTCCTCACCCACTAGAGCTGCGGCAGCTGTACGATGATGGCCATCAGCCACATAGGTAAAAGGAACATCCTGAAACAATGAGGTAATACGCTTAATCGCCTCATCATCATCTACTTTCCAAAAATGATGACCAATTTCATCATCAGCCACAAAATCATACTCTGCCTGGTGGTTTTCTACCCAATTTCCAACCAATTCATCCAATTCTTTTACTGCCCTGTAAGTAAAAAATACAGGTTCAATATTTGCATTGTTCACCCTCACATGCTTCATACGATCCTCTTCCTTATCAGGCCGGGTTAACTCATGTTTCTTGATAATACCGCTCAAATAATCTTCCACCCCTGAAGCGCCAACTATCCCGTACTGAGTTCTACCATTCATGGTTTGGGCGTAGATGTAATACATTTCCTTTTCATCCTGTTTCAGCCATCCCATATTTTGAAATTTGGTGAACATCTCCAATGCTTTATCATAAACAAGAGGATCATGCTCATCAAAACCAGGTTCGAAATTAATCTCCGGTTTAATAATGTTTAAAAGAGATTTTTCATTGCCTTTAGCTTCTTCACGAGCCTCAGCTGAATTCAATACATCATAAGGCCGGGAAGCCACAAGTTGGGCTAGTTCCCTTGGAGGCCGAATCCCTTTGAATGGTTTAAATATTGCCATAATTAAAAAGTCTGTATTTCTATTTAACGATAATCAAAGCACACCACGCCCTAGGTCGAAGAGGGAAAAATCTCTTTATAGCAGGAGGCAGTGGTAATAAATTTAGTTAACCTTATACCTGATATCTCCGTCTTCGAAATAATCCCTGATCTGAGAAATGGCAGCTCTTCCTGCATTAATGTTAGCTTCAGCAGTTTGTGCTCCCATCTTTTAGGAGTAAAGAAGACTCTGTCAGGATAATATCCCACTAAAGTAGCGGCACAATCAGGTGCAATATCTGAGAGATATGAAAGATCCGGCCTGGTTTCCATCACCTCTAGCAATTCATCCTCATGGATTACCTCTTTCCTGGCAGTATTAACCAGGACTGCTCCTTCAGGCATGCTTGATAATAGTTCTTTACCAATGGATTTCTTTGTTTTATCATTTGCCGGAATATGCAGAGAGATATATTGGCAGGTAGAATATAACTCACCCACTGTGGAAATTACCTTGACCCCTGAGGCTTCGATTTGCTCTGCATTAACAAAAGGATCAAATGCATACACATCCATCCCAAATCCTAGTGCAATTTTGGCAAGCAGTTGGCCAACGTTTCCAAAAGCATGAATACCAAGCTTTTTTCCTTTAAGCTCAGTACCCGCTTTACCATTAAACTTATTCCTGGCCATAAAGACCAACATTCCCAGTACCAGTTCGGCAACGGCATTCGAGTTTTGGCCCGGAGTATTCATTGCAACAATACCCAACTCAGTAGCTGCGGCCAGATCTATATTGTCATAACCGGCACCAGCACGCACCACAACTTTCAGTTTACTACCAGCTTCCAACACCTCCCGTGTAGCCTTGTCGGATCGAATAATCATTGCGTCAGCATCTGCAACAGCAATCTTAAGCTCATTAGGATCAGAATATTTTTCCAGCAGGTTTAATTGATATCCTGCAGCTTCGGCAATTTCCCTGATTCCCTGAACGGCTACAGGGGCGAAAGGTTTCTCAGTTGCTACTAATATTTTCTTCATCTTGCTTATTAATTAAGGATAATTCATCATTAGGCATTTGCCTTCTCATAATCATTCATAGCATCAACAAGAGCCTGAACTCCATCGATTTCTAAAGCATTGTAGCAGGATGCCCGGAATCCACCTACAGAACGGTGGCCTTTAATCCCAACACAAGATCTGGAAGCGGCAAAAGAGATAAAATCAGCCTCCTTGTCTTTATACTTTTCGGTCATTACGAAACAAATATTCATTCTGGAGCGATCCTCAACAGGTACCGTTCCGGTGAACATAGAACTATTATCAATTGCATTATAGAGTAAATCGGACTTAGCCTGGGCTAATTTATTCATTACCTCAAGACCACCCATAGATTTCACCCACCTCAGAGTTTCCCTTACTGTGAAGATAGCGGTTACAGGCGGGGTATTAAACATAGACCCTTTTTCAACTTGTGTCCTGTATTTGAGCATAGTAGGAATGTTTGAACGAGTAACCCGTTCAAGGATTTCATCCTTGATGATGACGAAAGTAACACCTGCCGGCCCCAGGTTCTTCTGAG
Organism: Bacteroidota bacterium; assembly: GCA_030592205.1. Lineage (GTDB taxonomy): Bacteria > Bacteroidota > Bacteroidia > Bacteroidales > UBA12481 > JAUVKA01. The sequence continues at coordinate 4,281 of JAUVKA010000171.1, forward strand.
CACCGCCATATATAATGTCGTACTTTGAAACATCCACCGGGCGGCTTAGGATATCTGAAGACATATCTGCCATAAGAGGTACAGGTGAATCAATATCCTTCAGGATTTCTGTTCCCTTAATAGTATTATTGGTGGTAATATGAAAATAATCCACATCATCAGGAATGGTGTATCCTTTTGGTATATGCAAGAAATTATCATCAGCCGAACTGGCTACCACGTCCACCTCACCAAATAAGCGGGCTTCCTTGATGGCTTTTGTCGACCAGGTACCAGTGTCAAGATAAGCGGCTTTATTATTCAGAAAATTAAATGGAATCATGCAAAATTGCATACTTGCTCCTCCTCCCAGGAAAAGGACAGAATATCCTTCCGGGACAGATAATATCTCCTTAAAAAGATCCACAGTCTCGTTGAAAATCGTAATAAATTCCTTTGAACGGTGTGATACTTCCATTATAGATTGTCCAATGCCATCCAGGTCGAGGATAGCTTTTGAGGTATTCTCCCTTGCCATGTCTGACAATACGCAAGGTCCGGCGTTAAAAATATGTTTTCTCATATCTACTTAGGTTTTCAAGTTATTATGCTTTATAAAATGGGAATCTAACTATTTCAGCTGGAATACTTTTATTACGTACTTGTATAAACACTTTTGAGCCAAATCCAGCAAACTCACTGTTTATATATCCCATCCCGACTCCAAGTTTTAGCATTGGAGACATAGTGCCCGAAGTTACTTCTCCGATTACATCCCCTTTCTCATTAGCAATTTCGTAATGTTGACGGGGTATACCACGCTCTTGCATAATGAATCCTCTCAGACGGCGGGAAGGTTTTTGTTCTTTTTGTTTGAAAAACAAATCCCTGTCAATGAAGTTATTTCCTTCTGTAAATTTAGTGATCCAGCCTAAACCTGCTTCAATGGGACTCGTTTCATCATTGATATCATTACCGTACAAACAATACCCCATTTCCAGGCGCAAAGTATCCCTGGCGCCCAACCCGATTGGTTTAATTTCGTACTCTTCTCCTGCATCCATAACTGCCTTCCACAATACTTCAGCATCAGCATTATCACAATATACTTCGCAGCCTCCGGCTCCGGTATATCCTGTAGTGGAAAAAATTACTTCATCAATCCCGGCAAAAGGGATCTTAGCAAATGAATAGAATTCCATATTCTCGATTGAGACATCTGTAAGCTTTTGCATAGCTTTGAGGGCAAGTGGCCCCTGAATTGCAAGTTGCGCTGTCCCTTCTGAGGCATTGTACAATTCCTTTCCAACTTCCAATCCCATCTTTTTTGCCTCAGCCGCACACCAATTCCAGTCCTTTTCAATATTTGCAGCATTTACCACTAATAGATAGGTCTCTTCATCCATTCGATAGACCAGAAGATCATCAACTATACCACCCTTACCGTTAGGGAAACATGTGTACTGAACCTTACCATTCACCAGGGCAGCCACATCATTGGTAGTCAGGCGTTGAACCAGATCGAATGCCTTCGGACCTTTAGCCCAAAATTCACCCATGTGTGAAACATCAAAAACTCCAAGTCTTTCGCGAACAGCTCTATGTTCATCATTGATACCTGTATACTCGATAGGCATCCTGTAACCTGCGAAGCTTTCGAGACGAGCACCTAATTTTTCATGGAAAATTGTAAAGGGAGTGTTCTTCATTTAATATATCGATCTAGATTATTATACAAACAAAAGTAGAGTATTTATGAATGATATTTTATGATAATTGTTATTATTTGGCCTCTTTCCAGGATGCCCATGAATCTACAGTTTGAATAGCATTATTTATTCTTTTTTCACCATCACCGGTGACAAGATTCCATTCAAAACCCAAACTGGTAATTAACTCTTGATAACGAGCATTTAATTCATGCCTGATATCGGGATTTTCTCTGACAGGATCATGTTCCCAGGGTATATCTGGTTCGCATAACAGATACTTCCCTTTGCCATAAACGGAAATTGTCTCAACAAGCCAACCAGGAATTTGTTGGTACTTGTATTCAAACCATACATATGTAATTATCAGGCCTGTATCAAAAAAAACCAAATCCTTTGAAGAATTTTGCCTTATCTGATTTATTTGCCTCTTTGCTATCAATTCCAGATCGGCAATATTATATGGTCTGTTGAGTGAAGCAATATATTCCCGGGCAAACTCAGGCACATAAGCCACTCCAAAATGCTCAGATAATTTCCTGGCCAGGGTACTTTTCCCCGTTGATTCGGATCCTGTGATAAATATGTTCATTAAGTTTTCGTCATTACTTTTTTCCATGCAAGGTATCCCAGGATGGCCACGATAGTATAAACGATGAAAAGTGCCAGGGTTGCATAGAGTCCCTTATAAAAATACAAACCGATGGAGATAGCATCAATAACTATCCATAATAGCCAATGCTCCAGAATCTTTTTGGCCAGCATCCATGTAGCAATAATACTTCCAGCAGTAGTTAAGGCATCCATTACTGGTATCTGAGAGTCGGTATATCGAATCAGAACCAGGCTGATCCCTAACCAGAGGATCATAAAAATACAAGCCAGTATAATAATGGTTTTTCGACTTACTGAATTGATTTTCAGCTCTGGTTTTCCTTTTTTTGAATCCTTGCCGGCTGACCAGAGGTACCAGCCATACAGACTGATGAGCACATAATAAAACTGAAGGCTCATATCTGCATAAAATCCTGAAAAATAATATATCCAGATATAGAAAACGGCAGAAAGCAGACTGAAGGGCCACAACCAGATGATTTGTTTTACTGAGAAATATAGATAAATCAAGCTGATCAGTGCTCCGCTAATCTCTATCCAATTCCCGGTAACCCATGATAAAACTTCCTCCATGGAGTTTCCCTTGTAATTTTATCAGAAATGATTTACTCCCATTCGATGGTCGCAGGAGGCTTTGAACTAATGTCATACACCACCCGGTTAATACCCTTAACTTTATTTATGATCTTATTTGAAATCAGACCAAGAAACTCATAGGGAAGATGGCTCCAGTCAGCTGTCATGCCATCAGTAGAGCCAACAGCTCTCAGGGCTACTACGTTTTCGTATGTTCGTTCATCGCCCATCACCCCAACCGACTGTACCGGAAGCAGAACAGCAAGTGCCTGCCAAACATCATCGTAAAGGTTATGCTCTTTCAGTCCCTGTATAAAGATATTATCAACATCTTGCAAAATACGGATCTTATCTTTTGTTATTTCACCTAGAATCCTGATACCCAACCCCGGACCCGGGAAAGGATGCCTTTGGAGAATGAGAGGAGTAATTCCCAATTCACGCCCTACCCGTCTTACTTCATCCTTAAACAGCAAGTTCAGAGGTTCAACTACCTTGAGGTTCATCTCAGCCGGTAATCCACCAACATTATGGTGTGATTTAATTGTAGCAGAAGGACCGTTTACTGAAATAGACTCAATAACATCCGGGTAAATAGTTCCCTGGGCAAGCCACTTGATATCCTTGTGCTTATGAGCCTCACGATCAAAAATCTTAATAAATGTATGACCGATTGCCTTCCGTTTTCCTTCAGGTTCGGAAAGCCCTTTCAAAGCTTGTAAGAAGTCATCTCCGGCTTCAACTCCAATCACATTTAGTCCCATATGCTCATAGGACTCAAGCACAGAATGAAACTCGTTCTTTCTTAACAATCCATTATCAACGAAGATGCATATTAATTGCTCCCCGATTGCTTTGTGCAGCAGTATAGAA
>JAUVKA010000167.1 GCA_030592205.1 Bacteroidota bacterium
GGTGAGGGCTCCATCTCTTATCCCTATTATCCATCTTTGGAACATTTCTGCAAGCCCGCCCAGGGTAAAGAAGACTTTATCGATTGCGTCAATCTGGATGGCTGGACAATGGATTTCCTGAGTGCAAGGTTCCCGGGCGGAAGATTTATTGATGGTCAATGGTGCGGCAGCAGACAAGGTGTCGGCCCTATTGAGACAGTAATAAGATTAGGGATCGAGGAAGGAACCAAGGAGATGCTTGCCATCACAGCTTCCCATTTCGATAAGGGATTCGAACTGAATAATTTTGCATGGGTAACCTGTATATGGGAGTTAGGCCTGGTTGAAGCACGGAAAATATATGGATATAAAGGACGAAATGGGATGGAAGGAATGGAGATATGGTTTAGTGAAATGCGTAAACGCTGGCCTGAGGCAAAATGCATTACACTTGGGGAATTTGGAATGCTCTGGCGTGAGCAGTTCAAAAACAATGACGATCTCAATTATCAATTTGTGCAACGTGGAACTGGAGTATGTGGCTCCGAACCTGAGTTGGAAATTCAATGGTTTATGAATAAAGATTTCCGAATGGCACTTTTGAGGGACTGGAAAGCAAATACTCCTGCAAAACTTATTGATTTTACCCGATATGATCTAACAGCACAGGAGCCGGATGATCCGAAACAAGGTCAACACTCGAGAAATTGGAGTTTGATGAACCGACTAAACCAGAAAGGTGTTCGGTCACAGGACAAACCAATTCCTATCGAACAATTGAACGCTGAAGAAAAGGCGATTATAAAGAAGAGATTCCCTGATTTAATAAGCCAATAATGATGACCAAACAATAAAATATATTATCATGAAATCAAAAACTAAACATTTGAGCGTGGCGATGCTGTTGATCCAGACAATTTTGTTATCTGGTTTTGTTTATTCCCAGGATGTTGTGCCTGCTGAAACAGTTGAAAGATTGCGGGCTATCTACGAAGGGAACCAGTTTGCTGTAAAGTCTTTCAGAGCTGATTGGCTCCCTGATGGTTCAGGATACCTGGTTCGCGAAACATCCCCCGAAACTAAGGTGCGTGTTCCGGTAAGTTATGATGTGATTGATGGTAAACGAACTGAACTGCTTACGGCATTACAAATAGCTGTTATGGAGGCCGACGGTCATATAGCTATTGATAACTATACATTTTCACCGGATGGTAGCAAAATGCTGTTGACGGCAAGCAGTTATGATAAGGATAAACGTTTTGTAAACCATTGGATGTTGGAGCGTCAATCCGGTAATCTTCAAAAGGTTAATGCCGGTAGAAATAGTAATATTTCCCCAAATGGTCAGCGCATTTTATTCACCGAAAAAGGGAACTTGCTTGTTTATGATTTGCCAAGTAAAAAGACGACCTTGCTTACAGAGGATGCAATATCAGGCTCAGTTACTTATGGCAATGCTGTTTGGAGTCCCGATGGTAAAAGGATAGTATTTGTCCAGTCTGATGTTTCCCGTATTAGATTAAGGTCAATGCTGGTTCCTGGTGATCCAAGCTATCCGGGAGTGAGAGAATCCAGGTTTGCCAGAGTGGGAGGCACCATAGCTTCAATGAAGATTGGTGTTGTCGATGCTGAAGGCAAAGAGATACGGTGGCTTTCCATCCCAATTCCTTCAGAGGGTTTTTATCTTGGCCAGGTTGGCTGGGCCGGAAATCCAAATGAAGTTCTGGTGGAAAAACTGAGTCGTTTCAGGGATCGGCGAGATTTTTTAATAGCCAACGTAAACGATGGTACCATTACCACAATTTTCAATGAATCAGATCCTGCCTGGGTAGTGGCGAGTTACGGAACGAACCTTGGATTGGTGTGGTTAGATGATCACAGCAATTTTCTTGTTTTAAGCGAAAAAGACGGCTGGCGGCATGCTTATATGTGCTCTCGTGATGGAAAGAAACAGAAAGATATAACGCCGGGAGAATTTGATATCATCGAGCGTATTGCGGTGGATGAACCCGGAGGTTGGTTTTATTACAATGCATCTCCGGAAAACGGGACTCAATCCTATCTTTATCGAGTGCGTCTCGATGGAAAAGGGACACCCGAACAGATTACTCCAAAGGATCAGTCAGGATTTCACAGCTATAATATTTCTCCTGATTTCAGGTGGGCTTTTCATACCTATTCTTCAGCCAATACACCACCAGTCACAGAGTTAGTAAAACTTCCTGAACATAAAGTTGTGAATGTTCTGGAAGACAATAAGGCACTTCGTGAAAAAGCCTCTGGATTATCGCCAGTAGAACTATTCCAGGTTGACATCGGAGAAGGAATTACTATTGACGGATGGATGATCAAACCTCGTGATTTTGATCCTTCACGTAAATATCCGGTATTTATCTATGTTTATGGCGAGCCGCATGGCCAGACAGTCAAAGACTCCTGGGGATTTGCCATGGCCAACTATCATCGCGTGATTGCTGATCTGGGTTATATTGTAATATCAATGGATAACCGGGGTACACCGTGCCCAAAAGGAGCTGCCTGGCGGCGGGCCATTGCAGGCAAGTTGGGTCCTCTGTCTACTGAGGAACAAGCTGCAGGATTGAAAGAATTTGGTCGAACCAGACCTTATGTCGATCTTTCCAGAGTAGGTATCTGGGGCTGGAGTGGAGGAGGTTCAAATACACTTAATGCCTTATTTCGGAAACCGAATGACTATCACCTGGGGATAGCCGTAGTGCCAAAACCGCAACCACACCTTTATAACGCATGGTTCCAGGAGATCTATATGAATACACAGGAAGTGAATCCCGAAGGATATAAAGTATCTGCGCCAATAAACTATGCCGAAGGCCTGGAGGGTAACTTGCTTATAATCACTGGTACTGGAGAGACAAATACCCACGTTCAAATTGTAGAGGGACTGGTAGATCGTCTTATCGAACTGGGTAAGCAATTTGATTACATGGCCTATCCCAACCGTAACCATGGTCTAAGTGAAGGTAAAGGAACACAATTACATCTGAGAGTTTACATGGCAAGATATCTGCTTAACCATTTACAACCCGGTCCCCGATGAAGAAGTTTTTGATCATATCAATCCTAGCCTTGAGCTTTGCGGGCTGCCTTAATAAGGGATCAAAAAGCACGGAACTTCCTCCAAATATTCTGATTGTTTCCGCTGATGATTTGGCATATAACTCAGTTGGTGCTTTTGGCTGTGAAGTGAGAGATATTAGCCCCAATATCGACAAACTGGCTACTGAAGGAATGCGTTTCACAAATGCACATGTAAATACGCCCGTTTGCCAGCCTTGCCGACAATCCTGGCTCACCGGACGATTCCCGCATACTAACGGTGCCGAGGGTTTTGAGCCCATCGATGAGGATGTTCCAACCCTTCCGGAACAATTGAAGAAATTAGGCTACTTAAACGGAATAATGGGGAAAGAGATTCATCATCAGCCAAAGGAGCGTTTCTTCTGGGATTTTATCCCATTCATAACAGATTTGGATTCAACATGGCGAAAAGGGAATTCACGTAATCCCTCTCTTTTTTATGATTATTCCCTCAAGTTCTTCGAAATGGCCAAGGAACAAGGCAAACCTTTTTTCCTTAGTGCCAACTCACATGACCCGCACAGACCATTTATTGGAAGTCGTCAGGATACTCTTACATGGGGAGACAATATGCCTCCGGTTACACGGCAGTATGCACCTGATGAAATTGATGTTTTAGGTTATCTTCCGGATATTGAGGATGTTCGTAAAGAAGTGGCTCAGTATTACGGCAATGTTTACCGGGCAGATCAGAATGTTGGTGGTGTTCTACAGGCATTAAAAGAGAGTGGGCTTGAAGACAATACTGTGGTATTTTTTCTGTCCGACCATGGAGCAGCTTTTCCTTTCTCAAAAGCTCAGTGTTACCTCAATAGTACTAAGACTCCATTGATAGTAAAGTGGCCTGACAAGATCAATCCTGGAACAAAAGACCTCAAAAACTTTGTAATGACTATTGATTTAATGCCCACTATAATGGAAATTGTTGGGCTTCCTTTGGTTCCTGATCTCGACGGGGAAAGTTTTCTTCCCCTTCTATACAATGAGAAACAGGGAGATAGAGAGTATGCTTACACCTCCTTTTACCAAATTTTTGCCAGAACCCGATATCCAATGCGCTGTGTTCAAAACGAGAATTTTGGTTACATCTACAACTTCTGGTCAGATCATAAGCAGGAAATCCGGGGTGATGCTACAGGTGGTTTAACATGGAAGGCCATGAATAAAGCAGCTGAAACTGATCCGGAAATTGCAAAACGGGTTGAATTATATAAATATCGGGTACCAGAGGAATTTTATAACTTTAAAAATGATCCTGATGGGCTGATTAATCTTGCCGGAGATCCGGCCTATGCCGATGAACTTGATAAATTCAGAATAAAGATGCTTACTACAATGAAAAAGTACAATGATCCGGCCTACCAGACATACAGAGACAGAAACGAACCGGAAGTGATTAATGATTTCATGAAAGCCCAAAGAGCAAAAGCTAAAAACACAAAGCCTGTGGAAAGATTTTGAATCTGCTTAACTACCTTTATTATCCACTTGCAACTAACCTAAACCAATACCAATGGAAAGAAGAGATTTCTTAAGAAAGTCAACCATTCTTACAACCGCAAGCCTGGCGGGTTTAACTATCTATTCATGTAATCCCAATGATAGATCGATAAAGACGATGAGAGTGCCTGGCCCGAATGATACTATAAATCTGGGTATTATAGGCTTGGGTATGCGAGCCCGACAACTTATTGGAGAGTTTAACAGAATACAGAGGGTTAAAATACTGGCTGTTTGCGATATTGATGATCAAAGAATTGAGAGAGCAGCTTTAATGATTAATAATCATTATGGCCCCAATGAAAAAGCTTGTGATACCTATAAGGATTTCAGAGAATTGATCGAACGAAATGATATCGATGGTGTTATTGTAGCAACTCCTGATCATTGGCATGCTATTATGACCGTTATGGCTATTAAAAGTGGAAAGGACGTGTATTGCGAGAAACCCATCACCCATACCATACATGAAGGGCGAGCGATAATTGATGCAGCCACAAAATATGGACGAATTGTGCAGGTGGGAAGTCAACAGCGTTCACACCAGGCATTCAGAGATGCTGTAAATTATGTCCGAAACGGGTATATAGGTGAAGTTAAGGTAATTAAAGAGCAAAGTAGCCCAAAATATCCGATCAGCTTCAACGAGAATACAGTGCAGCCTCCCAAATATATGGATTGGGACATGTGGATGGGGCCATCGGAATATTTTGATTATAACGAATCATTGTGCCCTGATGTCTCGGTGCATACTTTTCCAGCATGGAGGGCATATAAAGAGTGGGGTGGCGGTGGAATTGCAGACCTTGGTGCACATATGTTCGATATTGCCCAATGGGGTTTAGACATGGATAAGTCTGGTCCAATTGAAGTTCTGCCAGCTACTCCTGATGGGGTTGAATCACTAACATTTTCTGATGCAAATGGTGTGGTCATGAAGAAGGAAAATTTTGGAATGGGAGGCATGTCTATCCTTTTTGAAGGCACAGAAGGATGGGTCGCTGCCGGAAGGTGGTGGATGAAAACATGTGATGAGCTAATAGACGTAAAGCTGGAAGAGAAAAACGGTTTTGTTTACAATTCAACTAACCATTATAAAGATTGGATAGATTGTATGAGGACAAGAAAACAACCTATTTGCAATCCTGAAGTCGGACATCGTTCGGCTACCCTATGTAATATGGCTATTATAGCAGAACAATTGGGCAAACCGCTGAAGTGGGATCTTGCAAAAGAGAAGTTCAATAGTCGTTCTGCAAATAAGCTAAAAAGTTATCGATATCGGGGGAATTGGTCAGTCTAAATAATTGAGTAAAATGAAAAAAGACAATATGAGAACATTCAGTTTGGTATCCATAAGCCTCTGCCTGATATTGCTTTTCAGTTGCGAGACAAAGCCTCCAATAAAATCCAACATCGTCTTTTTTTTGGTCGATGATATGGGCTGGCAGGAAACTTCAGTTCCTTTTTACAAGGAAGTAACAGAGCTTAACAAACGTTACCATACACCAGCAATGGAAGCCCTGGCAGAGCGGGGAATGAAATTCACCCAGGCCTATGCTTGTCCCTTGTGTTCTCCAACCCGTGTAAGCCTTATGACAGGTGTTAATTCAGCCCGTCATAGAGTTACTAACTGGACCCTGCGAAAAAACATCTCTCCAGACCATGAACACAAAACCCTGGAAATCCCTGAATGGAATGTCAATGGGCTTAGTCCGGTAGAAGGCGTTAATAATACATTAGTTGCTAAAACCCTGCCAATGTATTTGCAGGAAGCCGGTTATAAAACCATTCATGCAGGAAAAGCACATTGGGGAGCAAAAGGAACACCGGGAGAAGAGCCTTTAAATTTGGGTTTTGATGTAAATATTGCCGGGCATGCAGCAGGAGGTCCGGGTTCTTATTATGGGAAATATAACTTCAGTGCGGCCTGGCGCAATGCCGACCGAATATGGGATGTGCCAGGTTTGGAAAAATATCACGGACAGGATATTAACATAACAGAAGCACTTACTCTGGAAGCTATGGATGAAATGCAAAAAGCTGTTAATGATGAAAAACCATTTTATTTATACATGTCACACTATGCCATTCATGCTCCATGGGAAAAGGATGAACGTTTTTATCAGAAATATGTAGATCGCGGATTATCAGATTTCGAAGCAACTTACGCTTCAATGATCGAGAGCATGGATAAATCGCTGGGCGACATTATGAATAAAGTAAAGGAATTGAAAATAGAGGATAATACAATCATTCTTTTTATGTCTGATAATGGTTCTCCATCCCAGTGTCCACAGAATGAGCCCTTGCGCGGATGTAAAATCAGTCCTTATGAAGGAGGAATACGCGAGCCGATGATAGTTTACTGGCCATCCGTAACAAAAGCAGGAAGTGTTTGTCCAAATCCTTTAATTATTGAGGACTTCTTCCCATCTATTCTGGAAATGGGTGGTGTGAACATAAACAAAGTTTCTGAGGAAATAGATGGTATTAGCTTTATCCCACTGCTTCAAGGGCAAAAGGTGAATTCTTCCAAACGGGAGTTTTTCTGGCATTTCCCTCACAATTACGGTTTTGAACCTTACAGTGTTATACGTAAAGGTGATTGGAAACTAATTAATTGGTATAAGGATGGGAAAACTGAGTTGTATAATATACCCAATGATATTGGCGAAAAGATTGATTTATCAACTCAACAACCTGAAATCACAAAAAAACTAGCAACAAGATTAGGGAAATACCTGAAATCGAGTGGAGCTAGTATACCGATAGAAAAATCCAGTTTACAAACAGCCACTCAAGAATTAGCAAAACCATCAGAAATTCAATACAAATGGCATGAGCAGGAACGCATCATGTTTGTTTGTCTGGATCCTTGTACCTGGCAGGGAAGAGAATACGATAACCATTCTATTCCTCTTGATCAGATTAATCCGAAAGATCTGAATACCGACCAATGGTGTGAGGTAGCTCAATCCTGGGGAGCAAAAGAAATCCTTTTCGTTGCAAAGCATACCGGTGGGTTCTGCTGGTGGCAAACCGAAACGACCGATTATGGGATACGTAATACACCATACAAGGACGGAAAGGGCGATGTACTAAAAGAACTTTCAGAATCATGCAAAGAATATGGATTAAACCTTGGAATTTATGTTTACCCGGGTGATGAAACCTGGGGGGCAGGAATTGGAAGTGGCGGGCTAACAAAAGACACATCAAAACAAGAAGCCTATAACAAAGTCTTCCGTCAACAATTGACAGAAACATTGACCAACTATGGTGAGGCGATTGAAGTATGGTTTGACGGTAGCTGCAAAATTGATGTATCAGATATTTTGGAGAAGTACGCTAAAAATTCTGTTATTTTCCAGGGTCCACATGCCACCCTGCGCTGGCCGGGAACAGAGTCGGGAAAACTATTCTATCCGGCCTGGAATACCGTAAAAAGTGAGGACTTTAAAACCGGTGTTTCAACTCAGATCCATGGAGATCCTGAC
>JAUVKA010000063.1 GCA_030592205.1 Bacteroidota bacterium
AGTCGTGTATGGAAATCATATCCATACCAGGTGTTGAGATAAGATCGTTAAAAACCTTACTTCTCGCAGCTCGAAAAAGTTGAATAAATGGATTTGCATGATCCGGTTGAACATCAGGCCGGATTTCACCAGAGAGATAGATGTATTTTTCCAGAATACTTCTAAGCGGCTGCTTTAAGGAATCAGTATCAACTATATTTTGGGCAAATGAAGCAAATGGCAGTATAATTCCCAGAAGGGTAAGTATTAGTATTTTGTTTATGTATTTGCCGAAATGGTTCATTTATCCTCAAAGGATGGTAAATATTCGGCTAAAAATACACAATTGACACCTGAAAATAAATTAACTAGTAATATTATTTTTGGGACAGACTAAAGGGCCCTGGCCTCGTCAATCAGCGAGCTAAGGTTAAACTCCTCAGTTTCTATAGTATTATTATTCATTTCCCTTGAATGCTTTCTTGAGAAGAACCTTAACTCATCGGTCTGGGTATTAATAAGAACGGCTAGTTGGTAAGGCAAATTAAATATCTCATTATGAAAAGCAACAGCTTGTTTCAAGGACTCAAAAATCTCATTAGTATCATACTTCAGCCAGCCCAGCAAGTCGGAACCTGGAAGATCTCTGGGATTTTCCCTATTTGACACAATCGTCAGTTTGTTAATAAAAACCTCATAAGCAACCTGATCCAGATCATCATTTCTTATTGTCCAGACTTCACCATAGAAAAAACCGTTTGCGATTTGTCCGGCAACCATTTGTTCTCTGTTCTCTTTTTCAGTGCCTATTTCTGCCAGAACCGATGGATGCAGATACACTTTTTCAACTATAGAATCACACCAGTTCTGATTTAGCTTGATTTTCAAATATTCAGCAGCATTTGGTTTCTTTTTTTCCTCTAACTTACTTTTCGATGGTGGATTGATTGCAAATTGGTAAAGATCGTCCCACTTAAGCTGACAGTCATCTTTTGGAATAGTATCGAAAAAGCCACTTTTTCTTCGAATGAAAACAGCAGAATCCAGCTTTTCACTAACTGGATGAACCAGACAGGCAATTTGCCACTTTTCCCTGAAATAAGTGCTATGAACCTTAACCAGATTCTCTGGCATTTCAAGGTCTTTTTCGGTAGCTGAAGCAAACCATCCTAAAAGAGCTAGTTTCTTATTCTTAAGCACCAGTTTTTCTATCTCATCAACCAAATTGGCTCCACTTTCTTTTCCAGCAGCCATACCATGACGAATATTTGTAGCTGGCACCACCCTCTCGACAATCAAAATATGGCGACTATTTCCATTTTCGTTTGCTTTATACTTACGACCGAATAATAGCCCACCAAAATCTTCAGGTTTTTTATCCATTAATGCTGCCTGTATGAGATGATAAACTGATTTGATAACCCGGATATGAAAATGCACTTCTGTAAGCATCACATCCTGATTATCAGCAGGCATCAGCATTTTATAGTATTCTGCAGGCTGCTCCATCAGATCATCAAGTAAAGCAAATCCTCCATCCTCTGAAGGAATTTTAGTTAAGACACCGGCAAGACCTGAAGCCTTTGCTTTTTTGTTTTTTTGCCCTGAACGCCTAATCAGGATAAATAAGATCACAACAAAAAGAAGAATACTGCCGCCAATAATAAGGGTTCGCCCGAAAGACCTAGGGCTTTGATCACTAATAGCAGCTTCCAATCTTGAAATTTTCAGATCCATATTATTCATATTGCTTGCTGTAATCCTATTAATTTCATCAACTCGCAAGTGAATATTCTCAAGAACCAAAATTTGGTCGGTTTCTTCAATTCCATCACGATACTTGAGATAGTCCTCCTTGTGATCATCATAAACTGCACCCAGCCTGGCTTTGAGTTCCTCATGGGAAAGAAGAAATCCTTCTAACACACTATTATTCACAGCTTTTCTTGGACCTTTCCGAAGCTCGCCTAGCAGGTCCGGCTCAATTTGTGCATAACTACTCTTTATTTCCTGAACCGAATCAAGCTGCTCCTGAAAAACCTCAACGTATTGTTGTTCAAGCTCTTTCCTTAAATTAGCCAGGAATAAATCTGGATAAGAGCTACCCAAATCTCCCAATAATCTTCCGATAAGATTACGGTTCTGAACACATTCGGTACTAAGAGACCTGAAATCCAAGTTCAATTCTTCTACCTCCCTTTGATATCGCACAACGGAATCTTCGGGAAATGGTAAGGTGCTTATGATATTCCTGATCCCTCTAATCTCGGCAAAAATCAAATCAATATTTCTTTTATCTGTGTTTACACCTAACAAAGCATCCAACAATTGTTTTTCAAGCTCACTTTTACGAACAGTGTCATTGGGTTCAATAGCTCCAATCTCCCCTCTTATCTGAACAAGTTCAATTCCCTCCTGACCAAAGCGCCTATTAAATTCATCCAAACTGTTTACTAACCCGGATAATTGTTCTCTAAGCAATAAGCAATCTGAATCTGTATTATAATCTCGATCCAGTTTAGTAGAATCATGACCAATAGCAAGCTTATTGCCCTCTAAATCAACAGCCTGCTTCCTGGTGTCTGGCAAAGCTATGCTCACTTTCTGCCTATTGGGAATAGTAATTGGATTGATATTAGCTAAGGCTAATTCCTCGCTGGATAGAAAATATTTGAAAGCCATGTCCAGAGTCCCTGGATTTTCTGTATCAGATGGCAATTCAAACCTCAGTTCTCCGGAATCTTGAAATTGCAAGTCATAAATGTTACTTGAGATGCTAAAATTCAAACATTTTATCACATCATTAGCTTGTATTTCAAGATCATATTCCGATATATAAATAAATGGCTTAGTATCAGAATCCGTAATACGCTCACCTCTGGTATCATACCAGGTGACATCAATATGCAGGCTCCAACAGTTTAATAGTTCATTATTTTTCCATTCAAGCAACAGACTGCCCTGGTTTTCTTTCTGCTTATCGTCCTCCCAAATAAAATTAACTGTTTCACTTTGTCCATACCCGGAGAAAACCACCAGGAAAAACAGGAGTAAACTATTAATTATCTGCAATTTGTGAAGCTTAAACATTCATTCAATTCTTTCAGAAGGAGCATAAAAATATGAAAAATATACTAATGGTTTCAAAGGACTTATAAACTTACTTAACACACATGCGTTTAAGTACCTGACCTGTCGGCGAATTGTCTTTGATAATCAATCCCCGGGGATCTCCCTGGTATATCATTTGGCCACCTTTATGGCCGCCGCCGGGACCAAGTTCAATTACCCAATCAGCACTAAGAATCAATTCGGGATGATGCTCCACCATTATAACACTATGCCCCCTATTAATCAATTCCCTTATCAGAAGAATAAACTTTGAGCTGTCTTTTGGGTGCAAGCCTCTCGTGGGTTCATCAAAAAGAAAAATATTCCTTTCATGGCTCACTTTGCACAATTCCCTGACCAATAGCAGTCTTTGCTTCTCTCCGGGAGACAAACTATTTCCATCCTGACCGGCTTTAAGATATCCTAGCCCCATTCGCACAGCCACCTCAATGACAGGCTGGATGCCAGGCCAGTATGCGGAATCAAGGATAGCTTCCAGCGGCATCTTTAAAAACTCATCAAAACTTAAACCATGTGATTTAATCTCCCTGGCTTCCTTGGTATACCCAGTGCCAATACAGGCATCACATTTGACCATACTTTGGCCTAAGAAATCCAGGGAAACAGTATGAGTGCCCTTTCCCTGGCAGTCTTCACATCTTCCCCCTTTACGTGTAGGTATAAAAAAGTCAGGTTTGATTTTCCCATAAGCTCCCTGTAGAGAAGAGCAGAACTCCTTTCTTGCCAGATCAGAAATTCCGAGTCCAAAAAGAGGATTATGGTGCCACAACCAGTTTAAACGTGCTGTTTCAGGCACTATAACTTGTCCAATTTCTTGATCATCGGACTCTTGACTTATTAATTCACTCATGAGGGTGCTTTTCCCACTTCCCGAAACACCCACTATGCAAGTCCAACCTCCAGGTATTGAAATCCTCTTGATTCTAAGATTATGCCTGCTCAGATCGTGCAGTGTATAGATTAAATCATCAGTATTAAACCCGGCCCTTTTTTCAGATGGAGAGATAAATTCCATCCCGGTCTTTTTCGTTGTTAAGAAATTATTCCTTTCCAGCCGACTGATAATTTCTCCTCCGGAATCTCCCCCCTCCGGTCCGAGTTCATAAATAAGATCCGCATTCTGATAAAACAATGGATTATGATCCACCATTACTACAGTATTTCCCTTCGAACAAATGGCTTGAAAAACTTTCCATAATTCTTCAAGATTGGAGGGATGCAAGGCAGTTGAAGGTTCATCAATCAGATAAAGCAAACCTGTCAGTTCTGAACCAAGCTGGGAAGCCAAACGGACTCTCTGATATTCTCCCGACGAAAGACTGGCCACTCCCCTGTTTAACTGAAGGTATCCCATACCTAATTGTTTGATTGTTGAAAGAACTTTTGTTATTCCAGCAAGTGAGAGCTTAATCAGATTCACTTCCCCTTTATAATACTTATAATCTGCTATTTGACTACAAAAATCTTCAACTTGTGTAATAAAGTCCTCAACTGTTAGATCAAGCCATTCTGCTATATGCTTTGTGCCCAAATTATAGCTTAGCCGGCTTGTATTAATGCGATGGCCGAGACATTCCGGACAGACAACTTTTTTCATAACATTTTCGAGTCCTTCCTGCCGGGTAGTTCCGGTTCTTTTAAGGTACTCTTCAGTTACAAGATTAGCAATGCCTTTCCATACTGAGGTAAAACGGTGGCTTCCTGTCAGGCTTTTTCTTTTATAGTCCCAAACAACATCATATTCCTTTCCATCGGTTCCAAAAAGAATCAGATCCCGGTCTGCACTGGTCATAGACTCCCAACTGCAAGAAAAATTTTTCTCAGAAACTTGTTCAACTGCTTTCAGAACAGCAAGATACTGACCATCAGGGTCGGCAAAAAACCTTCCTGCCTTAGTCCCTTTCATTGCTCCCTGGTACACCGATAAATGTGGATGAGTAATTAGTTGAGCTGGATCAGCTTCTTTTATAGCCCCAATACCCGCACATTTCAGACAGGCACCAGATTTATCGTTGAATGAAAATTGCCTTGCAAGTAATCCAGATCGGTTTCCCTTAGAATCCTTTGCAAATCTTGAGAACAACAGTCTCATGGTTGGCAGTATCCCGGAAAGTGTGGCCAGGGTAGAACGTGGATTATCCTGCTTTGCTTTTTGCTTAATTGCCAGAGCAGGAAGTAATCCTCTGGCAACTTGAAAATCCCCTGGTTGCATACCTCCTATCAGGGAGCGCACATAGCTTGAAAAGGTTTGAGAAAAATAGAACTGTGCACTTGCATAAAGTGTATCGTATACCAAACTTGTTTTTCCAGATCCCGAAACACCGGTAAAAGCTGTTACCTGATTTTCTGGAATTTGAATATTAATGCCTTTCAGGTTATTTGTTCTGATCCCCTCCATTGAAATATGATCCGGAACACATCTTTCTGTCTTTTCCCTTGGTAATAAAATCCTACTATGATTTATTCGTCTTTCTCTATTCTTCCTGATAGCAATAGCCATTGGTGTATCAACACTTTGCAGCTCATCGGGAGTTCCAGAAAAGATTAATTCGCCTCCCTTGGTCCCTCCCCCCGGTCCAAGCTCAACCACCCAATCTGCCAGGGAAACAAGATCTGGATCATGCTCTACCATGATCAGAGTATGCCCATGCTTAACGAGCTCATCAAGAGCATTCAAAAGGATCTGTATATCAAAGGGATGCAAGCCACTGGCCGGTTCGTCGAGCATATACACTGTATGTCCCTTTGAGGGTCTTACCAGCTCAGTTGCCAGTTTAATCCGCTGAGCTTCACCACCAGAGAGAGTTCCTGAAGGCTGACCAAGTTTCAAATATCCCAAGCCAAGTTTCGATAGCCATTTAATATATGGGATGATGCTCTTTTCCTCTCTGAAAAATTCAAGGGCTTCATCAACTTCCATCTCCAGTACCTCGTAGATATTCTTATTCCTGTACCTAATTTCAAGAGTATTGGGGGTAAACCTTTTCCCCTGACATGACTCACAAACAATTTCAATACTACCGAGGTAGCTAACACCTATCTCTATTGCTCCTGCACCTTTACATTCCGGACAGCGCCCTCCATCAACATTAAATGAAAAACGAGATTTATCCCAGCCCAGAACTGCTGATTCAGGTAAGCTACCAAACAAAGCTCTGATTCTATCGAAAAGTTTAGTGTAAGTTGCCGGATTACTTCGGGAATTACGGCCAATAGGTTTTTGATCAATTTGAATAATCTTTTGGATCGGGCCGTGCTCGTTCAAATAGGCTTGAGACCCTTTTATTTTCTCGCCGCTCAGCAAAGGAAGCATTACTCCTGAAAGAAGCGTACTCTTTCCAGCTCCTGAAACACCACATATTATGTTGAGTCGGTGCGCCATGAAGCCTACAGAAATCGATTTTAAGTTATGAATATCCACATTATTTGCGACGATCCAATCCGGATTCCTAGAGCTTATGATATCCCTTTGAATCCTTTGTGAACCAGTAAGGTATGCCCAGGACAAACTACTATTCAATTTAGCTTTTCCTTTAAGCTCCATCTGGTTACCGGCAAGCAATAGCTCTCCTCCTTTATACCCGGCACCAGGACCCAATTCAATCCAATAATCAGCATATTCAAAACCGATATTCTTATGATCGATTACTATAAGAGTGTTCCCTTTATCGCATACCTCCCGCATGATATTCAGAAGATTCTCATGGTCTTTTGGATGCAGGCCAACGGTAGGTTCATCCAGGGTGTAAATGAGACCACATAATACATCCTGAAGAAGCGTGGATAAGCGAATACGTTTAATTTCCCCGAATGAGAGAGAAGAACTCTCGCGATCAAGTGTCAGATAATCAATCCCTAAATTTGAAATCACCTGCATTCTTGCCAGCATGGAATGCAGAATATGAATTTCTCCAGCTTGCATTCCTTTTTCAGTAATAAGAGATATCACCTGTTCTTTCAAATCCTCTATTGGCAGAGCAGTCCAATCGGCGATATCCCTTCCATGCCAAAAATACGACAGGGCCTTCCGGTTTAAGCGTTTTCCCTGGCAAGTCTTACACAGCCTGGAACGTGTATACTTAAGGATGTTTTTATTGCGGTCTCTTTTTAAAATCTCTTCCATAATCGGGATCATTCCCCGATAATAACCTTCATCTCTGGGTTTAGCAGTGATTCCTGACCATTTCATCCGAGACTCAAGGGGATGTTTTCCAAACGGTATCTTGATCTTTTCACTACCAAGAAGAATAACTTCTTTCTCCCTAAGATTCAAATCTTTCCATGGAATACTTAATTCAAATCCTTCGGCCCGGCAAACCTGCTCCAGAACATCAAGTGTAACCTGGGAGTAAATAACATATCCGGAAGGATTGCTTAGGCTAAGGGCACCATCCATAACGGATTTATCCGGGTTAGTTATGAAAGTATCAGGATCAATATACTCTTCCAAACCCAAGCCTTTGCAGGCCTGGCAGGCACCTTCTATCCGGTTAAATGAAAAAAGGGATCTTGAGGGAATCGCCCCCGAATATTCTGTGGAAACAGAATATCTGGCAAATAGCAGGCGAAGCATATCATACAATTCGCTCAAAGTACCAACTGTTGACCTGATATTACTTGAAACAGACACTTGGTCCAATGCCACAACAGGAGATAAACCGCTGATCGAATCAAGCTCTGGTTTACTCATGCGGCCAAAATACTGTCGGGCCTTAGGATTGAGCTGACTGAGATAGAGCCTTTGACCTTCGTTGGCTATAACATTTTGAACCAGAGAGGATTTTCCTGAGCCGGACACTCCTGTTACTAAAATAAAACGATTCCTGGGGATTCGAACTGAAACAGATTTAAGATTGTGCTCCCTGGCTCCGTTAATTTCAATAAATTTCATACTGCTATATCAAATGATGCCACAGAACCCAAATTCTGACATATTGAGGAAGCTAATCCCAAAATTAAGACAATTCAGAGTAAAACCCCTGGTTGAAAATAGTAATCCCAGCTTATTTACTAAGTGCATCCAGAGCCTGATATCCACTTTTCAGTCCATCAGCCAGCTCTTCCTTAATGGTGTGGAAGTATTTGTTGGAGTTTTCTCCTTCCTTGGGATTAAATTGATTGATGCGGGTCAAAAGTGTATCCTGTAACTCAATGATATCATTTATTATCTGCTCATATCCAGAAAGATCCATGTCGGGATTTTCATTAATACAAGCATAACACTCTGATATCAGATCAAAAACAAAATAGTCTATATCTTTTTTTAGGTTCTTGCGACTGGCCATGGTACAACTTTAATTGAGTTATTGCTTTTCTAATTTAAGGATTTTTTTGACACTCTTTAAATTAAGTTATAAAAAAACAAAAAATCGCTTAATAAAAAAATTATCATCCAGAAACTCACCGTATTTCATCAATGAATATAGCAAGATTAAGAAGTAATAAAGGATAATTATTCCTTGAAGGCGTAATAAAACTTTTAATGATCCCCAGGCACTGTCCTATTTTACTTATCCTGGTTTGGGATTGTATCTCTACCCTGCTCACTATAAAGCTGCTCAGGGTCCTGATAATCTTCAGGATATTGTTTAACAACCCGTATAAAATAGACTCCATCCATGTTTACCATTAAACGAACCCAAACCGTGAATTCATCACCAGGCAGATTGAAAATAATCTCCCGGGCCCTATTCTTAATGATTTTACCACCTGCCTTTAGGACAGCCCTGTAATAATTCTCCTGGATCTGGATGTAGGAATACCGCTTATCCACCTTTCCTGCTTCATCCTGAATTTCCAGTTTTATATCCCAATATGGCCCCATGAGCTTTTGCCTATAGGTAAGCTTGTCAGTATTATAAGTAAATGAATAATGATTAAATTTACTTTGTTCTGCCCTGGTTACCACAGAATTAGGCAAAAACCCAACTCTAGGAGGTATCTCTACCGGCTGAACAAAATCATCATAAACCAACTCTTGGATGGTATCCATAAGCACATCGATCTGAAATGCTCTTTCCTTTATTAACTTGAGCTTATATAAAGTATTTTTTGTGAGCATAACCTTTCCCCAAAGGTGTCCGTCAGTATCAGGAATAGCAAAATGAATTGCAGTAGTATCCTGGAAAAAAACCGATCCTCCTTTGTCATTGATCTGCTTGACTATAAACTCGGCAAACTTCTGCTTCTGACGAAAAGCTGAGTCATAGACATAACTAACTTCCCAATACTGCCCGGTTGACTGGCGCTTATTATCTCCTGACTTGTCAGTCAGGCTAAGGAAATTAAAATAATGGTATTTAACTATTTTCCCCTCTTTGCCTTTATAACCCTTAATAACTGGTATATCCGGGAAATATTTTGTTTGTGACATTCCCGAAACCATCAGGACAAAGCCCAGTAATATTAAAGCAAACTTCTTCATCATACCCACATTTCTAGTAATTGAACTACGAATTAATTCCTTATTGTTTTCTTAAAATTTTAGCCTGATTTTCACCTCCATTTAGCAAGTATAATAAAGGTAGAGGGCGATCGTTGCCTTCCACAAAGGATGGCTTCTGATGCCATGGTGTTACAGACAACACATTTGCTAAATCCATCCAATATTGCAGTCTGGATACCGGAAGATCCCAGGTCATATGAAGATGATTGGCCGGAGCATAATGCTTATATTCAGCCATTGTAGCATATTTTGGAGTCAGGAAGGTATGCGGCCAGTTAGGATCACTTGCATTGGCCACTGCTTTACCAAGTTTCTCAGGAAGTGAAACAGTTTCTGCCTCATCCCAAATAAGTGAAAACATATTTGAAAGGGAACTGTATGCCAGCCTTCCTGCAATACCCTGGATTCCGCCTGGAGACATAAAGGTTACTGAATTTCCCATTCCCGGGAAATAATTTTTGTCGGCAAGGGGAAAACTGATCCTGGAAGTGATCTCATTCCATTTCTCATGAGGAAGTCCAGCCCAATTAAACGAAGCAGAGCCGGAGTTATTCCCATCAACAAAACCACGATTTACCCATTTTTCATCAGTTGTCAGATTTACACCCAGTTTTTTTCCGAGTCTGGCAATTTCCCACGGTTCCCATACTTTTCTAAAGTCCATAAACAATGGAGGATTCCCCCCACTCAATGATGTAAAAAACAACATGGTTAATAAGCCCTGAACATCAGCTTCCGTTGCAAAAGGCAATGGAGGTTTACTTCCATTATGATCAAAAGTAGAATTAAATAAAGATTCCATAACATCTGCTACAGGAAGTGGTGTTCCTCTCAAATCCGAACCCCATTCCAATTGCGACATGAATCCACCACCCACAGCATCCAGATCCTTAGCAAGATCCCTGACAATCAGATACATTGCCAGACTTTGATTAAAACGCTGGTTATCAGCATCATTTCGGATTTTTAGTTCCCCGAAATTAGTGTCAATCCAAGATCTTAAGGCTTTTAGTTCTTCCTGATTATATGCCTTTTTCAGCAACATATCAGCAAGCAACTTCATATCCAGACGAGCAATCTCAATTCCGAAAGTATTCCTTGTTGGGATAACATGCTGAAGAGCTGTTTCCATTCCCATACTATCATGACCAAAAACCAAAACTCTTCTGCCTTTGAGATATTGAAAGCTTGTAGCTGCATACAGCCAATCACATAGAGCGGTAAAAGTACCCTCGGTCATTATAGGTTCCGATCCCTCATCAGGCCAGGTTCCAACGTTTATATGCATGAGGCGGCCATACTGGGCAACAGCTCCTGATACTGCGTGAGTAAAAACAACCCCAGGTTTGGGAGCACTATTTCCACAGGTGAAATTAAGAGGAGTATCCTTTGGAAAGTGACTAAGCAAAGAAATCAATGTTAATTGGGGAAAAGCCCAGGTATCCGGCACGCAAACCAAAATATTCACACCAGCCTGAATAAAACTGCGGGCAACAATATCAGCTTCTTTCTCAGTGTCAACCAGTATATCAGAGTATACAATCCCTACAGACGAGCTATCAGGAAGCTTAATCACACCTGCCAAACGATCTGCAGTCATTCTAACTATATTCTGTGCTCTTTCCCTGGATCCCTGATCAATTCGAGGATCACCTGTAGCAAAAACTCCAATAACAGGACCTCTTGTCCCGGTTTCATTACTTTTTTCAACTACTTTTGCTTTCATCAAGGTATTTTGGTTAATTAAAAATGTATGCCAGAAAATTTTATTCGGTAAATTTATAAAAAGCCAGCAATCTGTCACCATTACCAGAAGACTCATATCCGGATATTATGCTAAAAAGAATCTAACAGGAATTTCATTAAGGCAAACTGAAGGTGAAGAAGAAGCTTATCATCACGAAAGATGGATCCCATACATATTTTGTTCCCGAGATAGGTGAGAGTTTTCATTCAATTCATGGTGCCATCCAGGAAAGCCGGCATATTTTTATTGAAAGCGGGCTGAAGATCTTGGATAAAAAGTCTATAAATATTTTTGAAATGGGATTTGGCAGTGGACTCAATGCTTTGCTGACCTGGGATTATGCCAGATTAAATCATCTTACAATTAATTACGATACAATAGAGATGAATCCTCTAAGTATAGAAGAAGCTTCAGCCTTTAACTACCCGGATATTCTGGGTATACCCAAGGAGGATTTCATGATACTTCACACTTCAGAATGGGATAAAAGGATTGAGATTAAACCATATTTTAGTTTACTCAAGATCAATGCTGATATAAAAACTATATCTCCAAAAGGAAATTATGATTTGATTTATTTTGATGCATTTAGTCCGGAAGTCCAGCCAGATCTTTGGGAAACTCCTATATTTAACGAACTGATTAAAGCTATGTCTCCAGAAGGAATCCTAACAAGTTATTGTGTCCGTGGTGATTTCAAAAGAGCTTTGCGTGAAGTTGGATTCCAGGTAAAAAGGATTCCAGGGCCACCAGGCAAAAGGCATATTCTCAGAGCCAGAAAGGATAATAATCATTGCTCATGAAACATCTGACAAAAATAGTCATTGGCACAATAGTCATGATTTTTATAATGACAGGGCCTGCAGCCGGACAGCTTAATAATCATCTAATACTTAAAAAGGGTGGTAAAAATATTAAGCATTTTTTAGTCGGAGATGAAATCCGACTGTTAAAGAACAACTTCAAAACCCCTGTTGTTGAATGGATTCAGGCTATTGGTGAAGATTTTATAGTGATAAGAAACGAAGAACTACTCATCAAAGATATAAGCGGAATTATTCACGTTCGGGCTCTGCATTTCCGGGCAGCAGGCGCGATGACTAAAATTGCAGGCCCAAGCTTAATTCTAATTGATGGCTTTAATTCACTCATCAGGGGTTTTAGTCCTTTATTTAGCACGAATATCCTGATTGCAGGAGCGGCAATTTTTGCTTCGGGATTCATCTTACCCCTGCTCCAGTCAAAAGTTTATTATATGAACAAAAAGTATTATTTACGAATCG
>JAUVKA010000155.1 GCA_030592205.1 Bacteroidota bacterium
GCTGTTTTTCACCATAGATAAAAGGTGGATTAGGATAGTTGAACAAACTTGCTTCTCTCTGGGTTTCATATCTGACAAAGCACTGGTCTGAAAGCTGTATAGTGTTGAAGCTCCTTGTTTGTTTCCTTCAGATGAGATAAAGTATCGATTCGAATTAATCACAGCTATTCCTTCGATTTGAGTTGACCCTTGAATTGGTAAAAAGTATCTTTTAATATTTCCATTAGAGAATTGATGCGATGTGAAATCCTTTATTTCCACCAGGAATGGGAAAGAAAATATATATCCTGATAGAATAATTGTATTTGCAGCCTGATCATATGCAGCTCCGGTAACAAGCCCCTTGGGATTTAGAATGTCAACATAAAATAGCTCATAGGTTCCTGGTTCTTTAGGACAGGAGTATATGTAGGTAAGGTTATCTCCCCAATTTTTAGTAAAGATATATAGGCTGTCGTTATAGGAAATAATTGCTTCTGTATCATAATTGGTATAAAATGGATTTGGACTAAAATCCTTTTGATCTGCATAACTGAAGTTGATTTGCTCAGTATCTATACTATCATTTTCAGCTGATAGATAATCTGAAATAAGGAGCCGGTATATTTTTAAATTCTTCCTGTTCCCATAGTTATTTCCAAAATCCCCAACATAGATATAGGTGCTGTCATAACAAATATCTTCCCAATCAGTATTAACTGCATTTTTGAGAATAACCTTTCTGATAATACTGCCAGAGCTTGTATCAATCTCATATAAAGCGGGTTCATCACCTGAATCATTATGAGTAATTAATCTTTGATTCAGAAATATTAGTCCGGATGTTTCTAATATTGATTTGTCAAGAGAGGATACCCTGGTTATATGCTGACCTATACAAGACAATGAAGATATTAGCAAAACTGCAGATATAATAAGATGTTTATAATAAAACTGACATGCATCTGTCGGCATCGTCTCTTCCTTGCTAAACCCACATTCAGGACAAGTGATAAAAGATTGCAATTCGATTTCCATACTATAAATATAGTTGTTTATATAAGTTAATCGTTACTAGCTATTCGCTGATCGTTACTCGCTACTCATTATACGTTACAAATTCACCAATCCACCTTTTTCATTATCTTCCAGCTTCGAAAGCTAAAAATTTAGCCATGACTAGAATTATTATATTATTGTTGGTTATTGGCCTTTTTGCCTGTAAAAATGAAAATGCAATGAAAGATCAGGGAGGGATTATCTTTTATAAGACCAACGACCTTAAGCGGTTATCAGAATTCTATGAGGATTTAGTAGGATGTGATTTGTGGCTCGATCAGGGTGGATGCAGGATTTATCAGTTTGGAAATATGCTGGTTGGATTTTGCCAGCGTGATGGGAAACCTGATACGGGGGCTTTGATTACGTTTTTCTACGAGGATAAGGCAATGGTTGACACTATGTATCAGAAACTTAAGGAGCAAGCCAATGATAAGCCAAAAGATAATTCTGACTACAGGATATATCACTTCTATGCTAAAGACCCGGATGGCAGAAGTATTGAGTTCCAGTATTTCTGGGATGAGATGAATGAGTATTAATTAATACCAGGTAGCAATAGTTCTATCTCAATCTTCTCGAGAAATAATATTTCCGCCATAAACTGCCAATCGAATGAAATCGTTTGATTGGCTAAATGAGAATGATGATCCTGATCTAGTAAATAATTATCTGGCTTGGTCAATATGCGGGTCTTACCATATATCAATTCAAATTCTTTTCTCAGTTCATTAAACTCCCCGGGGAGTTGCTTAATCTTTAACAAAGCCTCTATTTCTTGCTCCTTTTTCTCAGCTAGATCATAGACTTTTAATAACAGGAGTGCTTTGTTGGTGAATTGAACGAGTTTATTTACCTGCTCATATACTTCAAGCGTATACACATTCCTGTTTGCCTGTGATTTCATTGTTGCGATTTTTGCAGCTATACTATCACCCAATTCATAATAGTTGGCAGCTTCCTCCAGCCGATAAGAATACTTCTCGGTCCATTTTCCCTTGTTATTATCATCAGGAAGATCGATGACCGACTCCTCCAATGGATTTATTGCTTTTTGCAGACTATTGCGTTTAGTACCTTTCAGTAAAGCATTTTTCCAAAATGCTACCGGTTTTTCCAGCTGATCAATAAAGGCATAATCAGCTTCTGCCAGGGTATAAGAAAATTCTCTCTGTCGATAAGCTGATTTTATTTCTTCTTTTGATCGCTTTTCGCCTGTCCAGGTGTATTCTGCAAAGGCTATGATTCCTCTTTTATAGAGTTCAAAATGAGGAGAATCGTCATCCCAAAGAGTTAATAATAATCCATTCAGACCATTTTCTATTGAAGAGACTGCAAATGACCTGATATTTTCCATATTACTTTCCTTCTGAGGCATCAATACCCATCGTGTTTGTCCGGCTGTGGCACCCATAACTGGTAATCCTTGTTTACGAAACCAATCCATAGCCTTGCCATTGCCAATCGCTTCGGGAGAGTTGTAATTCCATCTCATATAGATGCAATTTTTAGGAAACTGATCCAGGAAATCCAGTAGTTTATGTTCGTTTTCAGTCCAAATATTGTCCACCTCTTCTTCGGTGAGGCTTGTATTGAACATTGCTCTGTACACCCCTGCATATTTTAAAGGCATATCATCCCAGAAAATCGGTATTCGTCCGTGTTCTTCTGCAAACTTGCTCACTCTGTTGAGCCAGATTAACTGTAATTCTAAGGAGGATTTACCACTTCCTCTTCCGGTAGTATGGACTTCATCTCCTCCGACATGCAGGTACTTTCCGTGTGGTGTGGCATCAATAGCATCCAGGAATAAATCAAACTGAACTTCATAGGTTTTAGGATCCAGGGGATTAAAGGCCCAGTCGCTATTGGGATTATCCCTCAAGGATTTGTATTTATCATGCTTAAGTATGAATGAGGCGTGTCCCAATCCCTGTACCAGGGGACTGATTTCTATGTTTCTCTCCTTGGCGTATTCAGATAGTTGCCTCCACTCGGCAATCGATAATGCATCTGCCGAGCCTATCTCCGGCTGCCGTTCATACTTGATTTTATCCTCTACTTCGGCGATAATGGCATTGACTTTGTACTGAGCCAATTTATCCATTAAGGAATAGTAGTATTCCAGTTTTTCCCGGTGATGCTTGATATCGATATGTATAGCCCGATAGGCGAGGGAAGGGTAATCCTTGATGCTGCATAATGGCAGATTTACACCCTGTTCCATGGCGTCTTCCATGAGTTGGTCCAAAGTAATTAATCCATAAAACAAACCGGCTTGATCTTTTCCGCTTATGTTGATTTGCTTCTTTGAGATCTCAAGAGTGTATCCTTCGGGTTTGACCTCCATTAATTCGTCTATGCTGCATAATATCTGGGCTTTCGACTGTTCTTCAGCGGCAGAAATGTTCTGTAGAAACTCACCGCGAACAGGAAGTTCAATACCTGGTTGTATCCAGTAATCATTAATATCAGCTGGCTTTAATCCACTGGTGCCAGTGATTTCAAACTTTTGTGGCTGAGGAAGTAAATTGAAATCTCCAGTTTTATCAGTTGACGATTGACAGGATATGAGTAAAATAAAACAAAGGGATAGTACTATAGTATTAATTTTTTTCATACTCATTGTATTTCTTTTTTCATACGAATTAATTCAAGATAGGTGTTCGTATCAAATTTTATCCTAAATTCTGATGCTTCAACATAACCTAATGATTTATATAAATTAATTGCAGCAATATTACATCTTTCCACATCTAATACCATCATTTTTGAATTTTTTATTTCCGCTTCTTTTTCTGCCTGTAACAATAATAATCTGGCAAATCCTTGCTTTCGAAATTTATCAAATGTGGTAATATTACTAATATAAAAATCTCCTTTTCTTAATGAACCAACAGTTTTATTGAATTGTACTAATACGAAAATATTCTTTAATAAATTGTATTTCAAATACCTGAACATCAATATTCCTGTTCTTGTATTTTCTGATTTCTTTGAGTTATAGTCATAGCATAATATCATAGACGCAATTTCATTTCCACTCATAAATACTAGTACATGCTGAAAACTGAAAATATTATTAGTTTTCAGAAACAATTTTTGCAAAGCAACATGTATCCCTTTTCCGAATAAGTCGGGAAAGTATTTTGCTGAACTTAATATCCTTTCAGCAAAATGAAGTGCATGTAATGTATTTTGTACAGCTTTTGAAATCATATCAATAAAGTTACAATGCAATTGTCTAATTGTCTAATTGTCCCATTGTCTAATTGACGAATTGGCTAATTGACCCATTGGATAATTGCCTAATTGGCTAATTGTAATTATTTTTATAAAAACAATCTCTATGAAAAAGAATATTTTCCTTCTGGCCGCCTTTATTATTATCGCAGGCAATTTCGGTTTTTCCCAAAACCTGAAATACACCAAAGAAGTTCTTGAACAACTATGTTCTCCTGAGTTTTTCGGCAGGGGATATGTTAACCGGGGTGATAGTCTGGCAGCTGATTATATCGCTTCTGAGATGTTTAAGTGGCAGCTGAAATCATTTGGAGATAACTATTTCCAGTATCACGAGTTACCTGTTAATTCACAGTCGAAAGCCGATGTATGGTTTGATGGTGATAAGATGGCAAGCGATGGTCATCTGCTTGTTGAAGCTTCATCGCCAACCTTAAAAGGAACTTTCCAAATTGTTACTTTGGATGCGCCAGTACTAAAGAATTCCAGGAGGTTCATGGGTGTAGTCTCAGATAATCCTGATGCTTTCTTTTTTCTGGATTCAACCGGAATTAATAATAAAGAACTATATGATTTTGCAAAAGGAATTCTATACAGTGAGAAAATCTCCAAAAAGGGGATTATTGAGGTAGTTTACAGATTACCTTTTGGTGTTCCGAGGGCAAATTTTGATTCTTTTGTAAAAATTCAACTCCATGAATCAATAAATCCTGAAAGCATCAAGGAAATTAAGATTGATAATCAAAATACTTTTATCCCGGAATACTCTACTCAAAATGTTATTGGCTATGTTTCGGGTAAAACTGATCAATGGATAATTTTTACAGCGCATTATGATGGTATGGGCATGTATGGTGATGTGCATTTCCCGGGAGCCAATGATAATGCATCCGGTACATCTATGGTTTTGGATTTAGCTCGCCATTTTGCAAGAGGTAAAAAACCTCATTACTCCTATGCCTTCATGCTATTTCCCGGCGAAGAAAGGGGACTGTGGGGATCAAGATATTATGTTGACAACCCACTATTTCCAATGGAGAAAATCCGAATGGTAATTAATCTGGATATGGTTTGTTCAGGAGATAAAGGCTTCACTCTTTTCAATGCAACGACCTGGCCCATGGAAACAACTATTATCGAAACCCTGAATACCAATAAAAACTATGGATTTGATATAAGACAGAGAGGCCCGGCTGCCAACTCCGACCATCATCCTTTTCATGCAAAAGGCGTACCCGCTATATTTTTTATAACTGCAGGGAAGGCAGGACCTGGCCACACTGCCTTCGATTATGCTAAAGATGCTCTATTCCCCAAATACGATGAGCTATTCTCTCTGATAACTGATTTTATTGAAATCCTGAACGATACACCTGATCCTGTTGGATATCCTCTTGTTGACTATCATATTCATCTTAAGGGTGATATGACCTATGAGAAAGCCATTGAAAAATCAAAAGCAAGTGGAATCAAATATGGTGTAGCAGTCAATTGCGGGGTCGGGTTTCCGGTAAATACTGATGAGGGAGCTTTAGGTTTTCTAAAATCCATGGAGGATAGTCCATTTTATCTTGGTATGCAGGCCGAGGGTAGGGAATGGGTTTCTACCTTTTCAAAAGATGTAATTGATAAGTTTGATTATGTTTTTACTGATGCTATGACCTATTTTGATGAAGATGGTGAAAGGGTGAGGTTATGGATGCCGGAGGAGGTTAAAATTGATGATCCTCAGGAGTTTATGGATGATCTTGTTGAGAGGATAGTCGAAATAATAAGCACTGAACCAATTGATATTTATGTTAATCCTACTTTCCTGCCAGCTGCAATCTCAGATAATTATGACGAATTATGGACTGAGGTTCGAATGGACAAAGTCATCAAAGCAGCAAAGAAAAATAAGGTTGCAATTGAGATCAATAACCGATATCGTATCCCCAGCGAAGCATTCATCAAAAGAGGCAGAGATCACGGCGTAAAATTTGCTTTCGGAACCAATAATACCGATAGTAATACCGGAGATCTGGATTATTGCCGCGAAATGATCGCGAAATGCCTTTTGATTGAAAAGGATATGTGGGTAGTCAAGTAAAGACAGATCACGATCTGTCTCTACTTTCCTAACGCGATTTCTGCTTTATCTATAACAGGTGGGGTAAAGATCATCATTTTTTTGAGCAAGATCTCTGGCTCTGATTCAAATATGACCATTTCAAGATATCTCTTATCAACAAAACCTTCCTTTACCATTTGGTGGATATGTTCAATGAGATGATCAAAATACCCGTTGATATTCAGTATTCCACAAGGTTTATGATGTATAGCCAACTGGGCCCATGTGATCATTTCAAAGATTTCATCCAGAGTTCCAAATCCCCCCGGCAGTGCTATAAAGCCATCAGCAAGTTGTTCAATCTTTTGCTTTCTTTCATGCATACTCTCAACAACAATCATCTCACTTAGGCTCTGGTGAGCCACTTCTTTATCAACAAGAAATCCTGGAATTACACCAATGACAGAACCACCACAAAGGAGCATTTCATCAGAAATTACACCCATTATCCCAACCCAGCCTCCACCGGTAATCAGCGTATGGCTATCAGCTGCAAGTAGGCGTGCAAGCTCTTCAGCAGCTTTTGAATATATAGAATTACGGCCCGCACTGGAGCCGCAGAATACTGCAATATTTTTCATGAAAATAATTTTGCTCTAAAGTAAATGATTATTCTGGAAACGCCTTTACTTGTATTTCAACAAGCAAGTTGATTTTTAAACAACCGGGGTAAAACCCTGGATATAATCATAGCTAAATCTTTGCAAGCTATAATGGCTTTTTCTATCTTCCCGAAGCCAAACAAAACCTATGAGAATCTTTCGAATAGCCCTTTTGGTTTTTCTTTTTGCTTCGATAACATCGGCATTTTACCCGCTATATGGTCAAACCGAAAGAGATCTTATTGAAATCCAGAGCTTGAAGGAATCAATAACCTTCGATGGTATGCCTGATGAAATGGCATGGAATGATTTGGAGCCTTTCCCTTTTGTAATGTACCAACCCATTCATGGGGAGAAACCTACTGAGAGAATTGATGTTAGGATAGGCTTTAATGAGGATTTTCTCTATGTTGGAGCTAGCTTGTTTTATGAGGATATGTCATTAATGCAGGCCACCGGAAAGAAGAGGGATTACGCCCAGCAAACCTGCGACTGGTTTGGTATCCATCTTGACACATACAATGACAATCAGAATTCAATAGTATTATACACTAATCCTAATGGTTTGCGATTTGATGCTTCAGTTAAAAGAGACTTGAAGTCTTTTGATCAGGATGTAAATTTCAGCTGGAATACTTATTGGGAAGTTAAGACTCAAATTGATGATAAAGGCTGGTATGCAGAGTTTAAAGTTCCACTGTCAAGTATAAGATTTCAGGAGAAAAATGGTATTGTGAATATGGGCTTGACTATAGGCAGATTCATCCCTGCTAAGAATGAATTGGATATTTTTCCAAGTATACCTCCCAATTATAACCTTGGGAACTGGAAGCCTTCCTTAGCAAAGGATGTGTATTTCAAAGGATTACAATCGAAAAAGCCGCTCTATTTTTCCCCATATATTCTGGCAGGCATCGGTCGGGAAGCAGAATTGAACAACGAAGGAACAGCTTATCTACATACACAATCACCAAAATTTGATGCCGGGCTCGATCTGAAAGTAGGATTAACGAATAACCTCACTATGGATTTGACAGTTAATACGGATTTTGCTCAGGTTGAAGCGGATGACCAACAAATCAATCTTTCCAGATTTTCTCTTTTCTTTCCTGAAAAGAGGGTGTTTTTTCAAGAGAAATCGGATGCCTTTGACTTTCCAATGGGAGGGCCGAATAATCTGTTTTACAGCCGTCGGATTGGTTTACATGAAGATGAACCTGTTAGGATTTTAGGTGGATTTCGGGTTTCGGGTAGGGCTGGGGCTTGGGATGTGGGAATCCTGGATATGCAAACAGCAAAGATTACCGAATTACCCAGTGAAAACTTTGGTGTTGTAAGATTAAAAAGGACAGCCTTTAATGAGCACTCCTACATTGGTGGAATGATCAC
>JAUVKA010000262.1 GCA_030592205.1 Bacteroidota bacterium
ACGGACCTCCAAGAAACAGGTTCGCGGCATCAATCTGTACCTGAGTACTAGCCAGGAAACCCATAAACATGTGAGTGATAAGAAATAATTCTATTGCAATCAGCATCAGATCGATTCGTGCAAAGAAATGCCTTTCTTCCTTGCTTTTACTAAACAGGATAATGACTGCCGCTCCCGTTGATAAGCCTGAAACCAGAAATAAGGGGCCCAGAATAGAAGTATTCCAGAGTGGACGGGCATTGAAGGCTGAGAAAAGAATCCCTGTGTATAAACCTAAAATAAGAGCATAAAAAATGGTAAGCCATGCTAATATTTTTTTGTTCTTATTAATAAAATCCTCAAAATCCCTCAGCCACTGCCAGGGCCAATTCCAGTTAGGAAAGACCAGTCGGATATTTAATGCTGCCCATATCATGGAGAGCGGAGTAATAATCATAAGAGTCCATGCTCCCCAACCCATCGGTGACTCCAGTCGTACTGTAGTATACAGTCGCCAGAAGAATAATTTGTGTTTCAAATCCAGGAATAAAGCAAATAAACCCAAAATCAGTATAATAGGCACAAACAGGGTTACCCAGCGAGTGGCGGTGGGATATTTATCCTCTTTCCCCTGTATGGTCAGCAGAGCAACAAAAAACAAAAGCCCCGCTGCCAGGCCACCCAGAAAAAGATATAGGGGGATCTGCCAATGCCAAATGTGTAAATGAGGATCGATATTAGGATTCATCCTTCCGCTTACAATTATCTCTTCTCGCATAACCGAAAACTGTTTCAGAATTTAGATTAAGTAATAAACCTGAGGTTTTGTACCTGCTTCTGGAATTAGTGTCTTTGATTTCCTTTTTTTCAAGACAAGCGAAACCTCACTTTTGGGATCATCAAGATCTCCAAAATACATACATTTGGTTGGACACGCTGCTACACATGCAGGACTGAGTCCTTTCTCAACTCTGTGAATACAGAAAGTGCATTTGTCAACATAACCATCAGGATGTGAATACCTTGCATCATAGGGACATGAAACTATACAAGCCCCGCAACCAATACACTTATTGGGGGTAACCAGTACAATACCTCCATCGCCATAATGACTGGCCCCGGTTGGGCAGCATCTCACACACGGAGAGTTATCACAATGATTGCATCTTTCAGATCGGATTTCCATTTCCAACTGGGGATATGTACCATCAGTTACTTCCACTATCCAATCCCGGCAAAAGCCTATAGGCACGTTATTCTCAGTTTGGCAGGCTACCACACAATCACTGCAGCCTACACATTTCTTTGTATCGATTGCCATTGCATACCTCATGACTCAACCTCCACTTCAGTTATAAAACTCACAAAATTGCCACGCATTCCAGTGCCCCCCATGATGGGATCAATATGAACTTTAGATATAAGATTAGTATCACTGGCGCCCTTGCCATAACACCGTTTTAGCTTTTTCTGGTCGTGCCCAAATCCATGAACCATGTAAACCGAATCCCAACGGATTCGTTCAGTTACCCTAACTTTTATAGGAAACTGTGTTTTTTTACCATCCTGATTGATCAGATGGATATACTGATCATTTTCCAGACCCCATTCCCTGGCAACCTTGGGATTGATCCATACTGCATTCTCCTCCATCAGGTCGGTCAGGTTTGGATTATTGGATGTTCTACTGAAAGTATGCATAGGAGCACGTCCATAGATCAATCTGTAATATCCATCAGGAGGCTCCTCGTGAGGAGTGTATACCGGCATGGGGTCAAAGCCTTTAGCTTCAAGCTCAGTAGAATACAGTTCAATTTTTCCGGTATTCGTATAGAATTCAATTTCCTCACCGGGAGCAAAGTATAAATCGTCATATTCCCTGGCCATAGTTTTCACCCCAATCCTTTGCATTTCTTCAAGGCTTGAACCCATTTTCTTGAGTTGCCAATCTAAAAGATCTTCCAGATTTTCATGTGGAAAATGATCGGCAAGTCCCATTTTCTTTGCTAATTCCCTGGCTATCCAATACCCAGGCTTTGAATCATATTTAGGAGACACGGCCGGCATCCTGAGAGCAATCTGCGGCTCCCTGTGTGGGCTGGTTCTAATAAGATCATATCTTTCCAAATAAGTACATTCAGGAAGAATTACATCGGCCCAGCCGGTTATCTCCATAGGCATGGTATCAATTGCTACCAATAAATCCAGGTTGTTGATAGCCTGCAATGTATTATCCTGATTAGGAAGGGTTTCAATTAGATTTGTGCCATTTACTATCCATGCTTTAAAAGAACAATCCCTTTCTGCAACAGGAATGGTGGCATCGCAAATTCCAGACGCAAGTGCCAGATCTGCTAATTCATACTTTCCGGGAAAAGCATCTCTCCATGTACGGCTTATTTTCGGATACTCCGGATGTGGATAAGCTGGCATACTAACCTTTTCGGGCCTGTAAAACCCTCCCCGTCGACCCCATGAACCAAGAAGTGCATTTAGAATTGCAACAGCCCTTAAGCGCTGGGTATCGTCGCCATACCAAGTAACATGACGACCGGGATGGACAATAACAGCTGGTGAGGCACTACCCATAGCCCTGGCAGTCTCTCTTATCAATTGAGGTTCAAGAGTAGTAATCCCATATGCCCATTCAGGAGTCATGTTTTTAACGTGATCCTTCAGATATTCAAAGCCAAAGGTGTATTTTTCCACGTACTCCTTATCATAATAACCTTCTTCAATAATAACATGAATCCAGGCCAACAGTAAAGCCAGATCAGTGGCTGGTTTAATGGGCAACCAGAATTTAGATTTACTGGCTGCTGTGCTGTACCTCGGATCTACAGTAATTATAGTGGCTCCTTTATCAATGGCATCAGACATTTCCTGAACCTGACCATTGTGCATATTTTCACCAATGTGAGATCCTATAAGAACAAGACATCTGGTATCCCGTATATCTGTTCTTTCCGGTGATTCAACACCCTCGCCAAAAGTAGCAATGAAACCAACCTCACGGGGCCCGCGACATTGGGCATAACTGGGAGCTGTAATATTATTGGATCCATAGGCCTTCAAAAGATTACCGAAGTACTTACCGCCTGACCCATGTGAAAATAAGGCAATGCATTCCGGTCCGTGCTCTTTGGCAATTGCCTCCAATTTCGTGGCAATAAACCCCAATGCTTCATCCCAACTCGCTTCTCGAAATGTTTGTTTTCCATCAACCTCAGTCCGGATCATAGGAGTCTTTAACCTGTCTTCATCATTATACATTCCTACCCCACCGGTTCCCCTCGGACAAAAACGACCATTGGAGTGCAGATCATCATCATTTCCAATGATTTTCCAAACATCTCCATTATCCTTTTTATAAATCCATCCTGCACACTTCCAAAAACAAACCTCACAATAGGTTGGAGTACGACGCATACTCTTAAACACAGGACTATCTTCCTGAGAAAAGGTCTTTGCCAAACTGGTGAAGGCAGGAATTCCCAGGGATATTCCACCCGCCCCCAATGTTGATACTCTTATAAATTCACGCCTGCTTGCCATACATATTACATATCTATATATCCAGAAATTTAGATTTGTAAATATATAAACTAATAACACCTTGTGCTATTTTTCTAACATTATTGTTATTCCAATAACTATCCTGTTATCTTACTTATACACAGGTCATTTGCTTTATCTTAGAAATATGTAATTGATTTTTATTATCAAAACTTGGCACAAATCGGGCTATTTAGAATCAGTCTAATCCTCTTTGCCGAATTTTGGTTCGCTTATTTAGAAATTCATCACAGTTACAAGATCATTATGGTATAATACAAAAAGTAGCAATTAAAGGTGTAATGCCATGCTTTCAGAATCGTCATATAAGTGTAAATAAAACAAATGAAATTATGAAAGCACAAAAAATTTCTTTGCTAGTCACATTGATGTTTCTAGCTCTTGCCCCCCAAGGATTTTCCTATGTGCCTGAATCCAATGAAAAGCCAGTTAATGTTGTGGTTGATTTTTATCCAAATTATGCCGGTCATTTGTTGGGTGTTTCTGAAATTGGTTACCAGAGTAATTATGCCGATATCTACCAAAACTCTATTAAGCCAAAAGACCTGGAGTACCTGAGGGAGAACCCTGAGCTGCTTCAGTGGGAACCTGGAGATGAGGGTCCTTTAACCAGTGTATTTATATCTTTTCCCGGATATATCAACCCTGACACAAAAGAAGCATTGGCTGAATACCTCCATGATTTAAACTCTGCCATAGCCCAAAAATCATTTGATTTATTCTATAAAAAATACAATCAAGCCATTGTTAATCTGGATTCCTGGTGTGGCTTTTCGCTTAATTCATACATATATGAGTATGAAGAAGAAATACAGAAGATATCCCAAATCTTAATGAACAATTTCGACAATTTCAAGTACTGGGTTTGGCCTAAAGAATCCAGACACATGAAGATATTGGCAAATTCTATGAACTATCAGCTCAAGAAACTGGATCTTATCAAAAAGTGGGAAGAAAAAACGGGCATTGATTTCAAAGCTCCATCATACCAAATTATTTTGAGCGCGGGCATGGCCAACGGACCAACAGGGAAAGCTCTTGGATATGAAAAGGGATGGTGCTATTACGGTGAAAATCCGGACAAGCTTATCCAGCGGATATGCCAGGATGCAGGACGAAGGTTATTAGTGAATGTATGCTGCAACAAATATAACGAGTATGACCCACTGCTTTGTTACCAGGTTTATGAAGCTCTCAACAAATATATGACTGAAATGATACTTGCCGAAGTGGGAAGAAAAACTCAAGCAGGAGATGCACTTGACAGGCAAGACGACTTATACAGAATATTCGACTCAATAATGATTATGAATCCGGAAATAAAAGCTAATGATCTATATGCTATTGCTTTGCAAAACTTTTCAAAAGCCGATGCCTTCGCCGGTCAATAAGCGGAATCATTAAGAAGAACGGCTTTTTTACCATATATCCAGAAAACCCCAGACATTCATTTGTCGGGGTTTCCTTTTTGGGGGCTCGTCAGAATAGTCTTACATTTATCTCCTGATTATTGAGGATGAGTATGAGCGAGAAAAAGCACCTTAGGTTACCCGAGTGGATGAAGATGAAATCCCGCTTACCAAAAGATGGTCGGTACACAGAAGTACGCCGTCTGCTGGAAGAAAACCAATTGCATACTATATGTACAAGCGGTAATTGCCCAAATATAGGCGAATGCTGGTCAGCAGGTACAGCTACCTTTATGATATTGGGGGAAATATGTACCCGTTCCTGCAAATTTTGTGGAGTAAAAACTGGAAAACCATTGGAAGTTGATATCGAAGAACCGGCCAGGGTTGCCAAATCCATAAAAATGATGGGAATTCTTCACGCCGTAATAACCTCTGTTGACCGTGATGATTTGGAGGATCGTGGAACCACGCTGTGGGTTCAAACCATTGAGGAAATAAAACGGATAAACCCGGGTGTTACGATGGAAACACTAATACCTGATTTTGATGGCAAACCTCATTTAATTGAGAGGATAATTAAAGCTGGCCCTGAGGTAATATCCCATAACCTGGAAACCGTTAAACGCCTCAGCAAAGGGGTTCGCTCAAAAGCCAGGTATGAGCTGAGTCTTGATGTAATTCGCCAGGTATCCATTTCTAAAATTGTTTCCAAGTCTGGAATCATGCTCGGACTGGGTGAAACCAGTGAGGAGATTTTAGAAACGATGGATGATTTACTTGAAGTTGGATGTCAGGTCTTCACTATTGGGCAATATATGCAGCCAACAAGGGATCATATGCCGGTTGACGAATGGATCACACCAGAGCAATTTGAAGAGTACAGGAAAATTGGACTGGCAAAGGGTTTTCGTCATGTAGAAAGTCATCCGCTGGTTAGATCATCTTATCATGCCGAAAAGCATATCAAATAAATTATGATACCTGAAATTGAATATCTCGATCTGGGAAAGCTGGACTTCAAATCGGCCTGGGATTACCAGGAGAGAGTATTCAGGGAAAGAGTGCAGCGCAAGCTGGAAAATCGTCAGCTTGAGGCAAAAGATCGTCAATACTTGAAAAATATTCTATTGTTTGTTGAACAT
>JAUVKA010000174.1 GCA_030592205.1 Bacteroidota bacterium
GGCTTCCTCTCCAACGTTGGAAACCCCTTCTTGAATCAGATCTTTGGTTTTGATGGCATATTTCCGGGCAAACAGGTAGCTGCGGTGATTTTTCACCGGCAAGTTCCAGGCTGCATCTTTCAGCGCTTTGAGCTTATTTAGTATGACCGACTCCTTTTGCATAGTTCTGTTTACAAAAGCTTGGCTTTTGATATGGGCTTGGGTGATTTCACCACCAGGATCCGGCTCAGATCGCCTGAGTTATTTGACAAACAATGTACGATGTCTTTGGGACTTTCTACAAGATTATCTTTCTCAACTGAGATTGTTTCATCGCCAACCCGAACATCAACAACACCTTCGAGAATGTAAAAGAAGACATCGACCGGTGTGATATGTGGTTTTAAACTTTCGCCGGGCTTCAGGCTGATATGCATGGCCTGTGCATTGTCATAATCATATAATCTGCGTACATCCAATTTGTGGGGTGTATCAACGATGTCAAGGTTTTCCCAGTTTATAATTTCCATTTTTTATTTTATAAGTAAACCCATATGTTGCTGCTTAGTTCATTTTATTAGATTCCTTCTTTCTCAAGCCTTTGATGTCAAGATTCAGTTTTAAATATATCCGAGTTTCTTAAGAAATTCATCTGCTTCATCATCTGCTTTCCTTTGAACTTCTTTGTCGGGATGGGGTTCTCTGTTGTCTGGCATTGTATTAGGGGTGAAAAGATGGCCGACACCATCGTAAATGAATAACTCACTATGGTTGCCATGGGAAAGCATTTGATCGTGGAATGCTTGAACGCCCTCTAAAGGTGTAACTGTATCATCTCTTCCCTGAAGGATGATGGTGGGAGGTAATCCTGAGCGAAGGTGCTCAACAGGATTGGCACTGCTGACTGTAGTATTGGCGCCAAAAACATTAAACTTCCATCCCTCCCAGCCTCTGCCTTTAGGAAGGGAAACAGCAGGAGAGATCAGTATCATGGCATCAGGAATAGAGTTTATTGTTTTTTCCGGGATGGATTCGCTAAAAATAGCTGCCGAAGAAACCAAATGGGCTCCGGCAGACCAGCCGTATGCGGCTATATGATCTGGATCGATGCCCAGTGAATCTGAATGCAGGCGCATCCAGATTATCAAGTCTCTTGCATCGGACATGGATTCAATGGCAGTGATATCGTGTACGTTGCATAATCGATACTGAGCTGCTATGGCTACCATGCCCAGATCTCTAAAATGTTTTGCTTTCTCGAAAGCCCAAGTGGGATTTCCCGAGTTCCATCCCCCTCCATGAAAGATGACGATGGCCGGACCTAAGTCATTTGCAGAAATACCTTCAGGTTTAAATATATGTGCCTCCAGATTAAAAGAATACTCCGACTTGTAGATTGCAATCTGATGGTCATCTCTTTGATCATTCGCTGATGCTAAATACTGAGTCATTTCGTTTTCAAAAAGCTCTGTTTTGCATGATGCTTCAAAATGTTTGATATAGGGCTGGCTGTTACAGAGACCGTTATTTTCGATATGCTCTTTTAAATATTCAGTATACCAGTAATCTTTTAAATATTGGCTGCTGAATGTCTCGGGAATCAGTTTGCTAACTGCATCCATTTTCATGAGATTGTAATGCTTAACAGAAGGCTCTTTCTCCACCAGACGCTCAGATTGATAATCAAGCCAGTCTTTCGTAAAGTCTTTATAGCTAGGCAAATCAAAGCAAGCAAGCGTATCGATTTCCGGCACCTTGATATAGGAGATGGATTCATCGCTCAACTCCACCTTTTCACCTGTATAGTAGAAGTGATTTCTTGGGTAGTACAGCATGATCTTATTAAACGCAAAGTCAATATCTGTTTTCCAGGCCTTCACAAAAGCTTCATCAGCTGTGAGGTCTTCCATTAAGCGTCCTTTCAAAGAGTCAATGGTGGAGATGTAATCCTCCTGGTCTTGTTGATGAATCTGCACCCAATTTTGATTGAGAAAATCATTGATTTCTTGTGAGACTGACACTATTCTCAGGAGAAAATTGTTAGAGGGAATTAAGGCGCCCTTGTATTCAATAGCATTCAGGGTTTCTCCGTATATTTGAATATCCAGGCTGCTTTCCGGAAGCAGAAAAACGGACCATTCTAGGTTTGCATAAGAAATATCCAGAAAGACAGGTCTTTCTATCTCTTTGACAAAGATGAATTCTCCGTCCTCTGAAACCGGAATCGATAGACCATCAATCTCAATCACATTTTCTGAAGGATCTGAAATGATTCCTCTTATTTGATACTGTTTAATATCCGGGGAACAACTTTGGAGTAAAGCGAAGAGTAATACTAAGAATGGAAGCCTGTTTCTCATTATTCAATAACTTTTTCAGTATCGTGCGATCCATGATAATGGACAATTTTTCATCCTTCATCTTGGATTCCTAATTATCAGGAAAATAGAAGGGGTTATTTTCGTTATATCTTCGAATAAATTCAGCCATTCTATTTTTCTTATCCTTTTTTCGAAGTGCTTCATATTCAGTGAAAAGCTCAAAATCTCGTAAAAGTAGTTTCTCTAAGACCTCAACAGTATACACTGCTAATGTATTTGATACAATATCAAAAAGATATTCCTTACTCTCTCCTGTAACGTTTGCATAGTAATATTTTCTATTATGAGTGCGATAAAGGTCTTCCGTGGTAGTATAATTCAAACTGGTATCACTTGGCGAAAACTTAGTTTTCACATGTGTTGTTGCTGAAGCAATAAAAAGGGTAATACTGCCTTGAATGATTATCCTCTGAAACTGACCTCCTGCCATGATATACAGTCGACCGTCCTCCGCATATCCCCAAATATGTTTTTTATATATGAATCTTCGTATTCCGTAATCGTCGTATAAGATGATTCTATCACTACCAATCATCTCATCGACGAAATCCTTGTTATAGGATCCCAGATCAGTAACAATCCTGGCCAGGGGAATGGGATCATTATTCTTAACATCATCAATATTGAGATATAATCCATCCTTGAATTTAAATCCGCGAGAAAGCTGAATCATTTGTGAATCATCCTTTTGTACCCATTCAATGGCCTGTTTTAAAAGTTGGCGATAGTCTGGGTTTTCAAAGGCGAAGTGATCATGACCTAATTGCAAATAAACGATTCGGGATTTTCCGTATGAGTTTGTCCAGGCGATAATTTCCCCACTTTCAGGATGCGTGGTCTTTAGCAATGGATGTACCCTTGGCAGCACCTTGAAATTTCCATAGACTTCATCGCGAATTACAAAATCGTGCATACCCCTTGTAATGGGGTGATCTTTATCAACAATCGTAACAGGTATATCCACATCGTGCCGATATGTAGAACTATCTTGATTCTCATTCGTTAAAGCATAACGCCCTCCGATTATCTTCTCATATTCATCCCAGTCCTGATAGGATACGAGAGAATGATGCAAAAACACAAGCCCTTTCCCTTCCTCTAATATCTTAAGCAGGGCAGCTTTTTGGGCAGAATCTATCTCCTGGACCATGTCGTAGAAGAGCAAAACATCAAATTGAGCAATGAGTGCAGAGTCAAATACTGGAGAAGCCTGTGGATGAATTAGTTCTTGATAATTAACATCAGGTATATCCTTGAAAATATCGAAAAAAGCTTTTCTTTCGAATTCATGCCCGCCTGTATAGATTAAAACCCGCTCTTTGGTTTGTGCATGACAATAGCTGGTAAATACTATGTTAGAAGCTGTTACCAGAACGATAATAGAAAGCCATTTCAGGGAATAGAATCCAACTATTCTTTTCATTTCAAGTTTTTATTCGCGGTTTTTCAGATTCTCTTTTTCTTCTTTTTGGGCTTAGGCTCAGGGAGTTCTTTTAATGAAATTCTAACCAGTTCACTCAGCCAATCTCTGTCCTCAATTTTATCTTCGATTAGAAAACTTGGTTTTGCGCCTTTATAGGGTGGGGCTTCCACAACATTCTGGATAAAGGCTCTTCCCGATTCGGTCGGTTTTATAAATAGTTTATTATCACAAATGAGTGCAAATATCTTGCCATTGGAGAATACTCCATATTCACCAAACATTTTTTTAGCTGTTACTTCTCCTGCGTTTTCTATTTGATCCAGGACGAAATCTACAAATGCTTTATCTGTTGCCATAATCACTTATGTTATTCATTTTATTACTCATCAGAAACCGGAACTTTGTCCAATCTTCGTACTTCATAATGTTCCAAAACCTCTCTTAATTGTGCATGAACTTTCTTTGTGTTAGCATCCAGGGCCGATATCTCAAGTGGATTTTTTTCTTCATAGTCTTCCGGAACTTCATAGAACTCTCCGGTATCATAAAGTTTAAAGTGGTGGTTTCGCGCAAAGACACGTGCTTTATCTACCTCTCCGCTTCTTGAATACCAGCTATAGATCCACTCCCTGGGATTGCCTTTTTCTCCGTGCAGTTGAGGCAGAAAACTGCGGCCATCCAGGTCAAATGAACCCACATCAATATTTGCTGCTTTACTTATTGTGGGCAGGAAATCACTAAAGTCAATCAGGTCGCTGTTTATGGAATTTGGTGTGATCACATCCGGCCATTGGATTATTAATGGCACACGGGTGCCGGCATCTGTAGATTTTCCTTTAGCACCAGCGATCTTCCTTCCGTTCATCATGGAAACCACAGGCACATCTGTGCCATTGTCGCCGGTGAAAATGACCAGGGTGTTGTTTTGAATACCCAGGTCTTCCAGCTTGCTGATTATCCCTCCAACTATTTGGTCCATTTGAGCGACCATATCTTTAAAATATCGCGCCTCTCCCTTATAGGTCATGGTCGTGGTATCCTCACTGTTCCATTCCGGGGAACCGGGTGTGGGACTAAAAGGACAATGGGTGAGGATCATGGGATAATATAGCAGAAAGGGCTGCCCACTCTCCTGACACCTTTCTATAAAATTGAGTCCATATTGACTAACAACTTCCGGCCCATAATCCGTGTCACCAAAAGTAATGAGTTTACCATCCACATCCAGAACCGGCTTTGAATAACGGGTATCCCGTCCTGTTGGATCCACACGTCCCCCACTAACCTGCCACAGACAATGATTATCAAATCCGGCATGCTGTGGACTGGCTGGCTCTTTACCCAGTTGCCATTTTCCCACAATGCAGGTAGCATATCCTGCCTCTTGAAACAAATGGCCAAAGGTAGTTTGACTCTCTTCCAACAGTCCAAAGCGGACATAGTTCCGAACATTGTAAATTCCAGTCATTAGCTGAACGCGAGTGGGAGTACAGAGCGGTTGTGCATAGCAGTGCTCAAATCGCATTCCATTTGCAGCCAGCAGATCGATTGTGGGTGTCTGATATGAACCGCCTCCATTGGCTCCAATGCTTTCATAGCCCAGGTCATCTGCCATGATCAGGATGATATTG
Organism: Bacteroidota bacterium; assembly: GCA_030592205.1. Taxonomy (GTDB): domain Bacteria; phylum Bacteroidota; class Bacteroidia; order Bacteroidales; family UBA12481; genus JAUVKA01. The sequence continues at coordinate 5,415 of JAUVKA010000174.1, forward strand.
GGAAGCTGGCTGATCATTTTTGATGTGTTAGCAGGCTTGCAGGATATCAATAAGCCAGGTAATAGCAGGATGAAGAGCCATTTCATTCTAAACGATTTAGTGAATCTTGGTCGAACGGTCATAATGCTTTCTTTTTTTGTAAACCAGGACTATTCCCAGGATGATTAAGACCTGAACTGCAATAGAAATAATTGATCCTTCAAATCCAAAGGAGCCACCATTGATCCAATGACTATCACTTAAGCTAAACTCTATCAGGGAATAGACATCATGCCCACTTACATTAAATCCCATCAAGGCTTGAAACAGGTTCCAGCTAAAATGCATGGCAATGGGGAGCCATAATTTTTTTGTGTACAGATATCCAATTCCATAGAGCAGCCCCGCACAGAAGAGGCTGAAGGCACCCATCAGATTGATATGAGGATTAAGCAGATGGATGACCGTAAAAAGGATGGCCGAAATAATAAGCGCTACATATTTGTTAAAAGAGATCAATAGATTCCTTAATATATACCCTCTGAAGACCGTTTCTTCGGCAAGAGAAACAAATAGAAACAGGGCAGTCATTATAAGAATTTCTCCAGGTTTAAAAAGGACCCCTTCAAACCGGATTTCATTCAATTCAATAAGAAGGAAATATCCAGCCACAATAGCCAGAATTCCAACTCCAAAGCCCGAGCCGAATTCCTTGAAAAAATACTTTGATTGAAAACCGAGGATTATAAAGTTTTCATTATCTGCTTTTACCGTAAATACCCAAAGGGCAACAAAGACCCCTATCAGATTGAAGAAGACAATAAGCAGTTCCTGAATGGAGCTTTTTCCGGCATCCATTTCAAGGGGATCAATTCCTAAAATAAGGGCCCCCAGTAATTGAAAAATAGCTGAAACACCAAGGTAGGGTAAGATAAACCGAAGGACCCGTATCCAACCCGTATTGTTTATTTCCATACAGCTAATGTTTTCCAGAGAGATACTAAAATTAAGCATTTCATTGGCATTCCTGTCCTTTATGAGCTAGTGTTTGATCTGCTTGATTGCAAGAGCAATCCTTTGTACCTTGGGACTAAGCTAAAAAATTGGAGGCTTCATGAGGTTCAGGTTTAATAGTACAGTGATTTTCATCCTGCTTGTTCTTTTCACAGGTTTTGCGTGTACACCGGAAAAGAAAGCAAACTACCGGATTCTGACAGCTGGTATCCGGCATGAATCAAATAGTTTTATGCCTTATTTAACCACTGCTGACGACTTTATTACGCTGCGTGGTGAGGAGGTCACAAGGGATCGGGCTTGGGCCGGATTCCTTGAGGAAGAGGGTGTGGAGGTGATTCCAACCTTGCATGCCATTAGTGGCCCCTCTGGTCTTGTCTCCAAGGAGACCTATGAGGGATTCCGCGACGAAATCCTCAAAGCCTTTCTGGCTGCAGGCTCTGTGGATGGCATATTTTTGGATATGCATGGTGCCTTACACGTTGAAGGCTATCCGGATGCCCAGGTCGATTTCATTCAAGAGATCCGTAAGATTGTTGGAGAGGATGTCCTGGTTGCTGGGAGTTTTGATCTTCATGGCAATATTTCCCAGGAGTTTATGGATGGCCTTAACATTCTCTCTGCCTACCGGACAGCTCCTCATGTGGATGGGGAGGAGACCCGTTTGCGCACCGTAAAATTATTGCTTGAGGCACTCAAGAATAAGCTTTCACCTCAAATTGTACATATCAACATACCCATATTGATTCCAGGTGAAAAAGGTATTACCAGTGTGGAGCCTGTCAAATCTTTCTACGATAGATTGCCTGAAATCGCCAGGATGGAAGGCATGATGGATGCTAGTATCTTTGTGGGTATGCCGTGGACAGATGTGGAAAGAGCTGGAATGAGTGTTCAGGTTGTGGCACAGGACGAACAACATTTATTGGAGGCTCGAAAGCAAGCGGAGGAGCTGGCAAATGCCATCTGGGATGAGCATCATAATCTGAATTTCGATGTGGAGACTGCCACCATTGACGATGCCATAAAGATGGCATTGGAATCTCAGGATTCGACCGTGTTTATTACTGACTCGGGCGATAATGTAACGGCTGGTGCAGCAGGCGATGGTACATTGGTCCTTGAGTGGCTGCTCGCACTTCATGTTTCAGATGCTGTTCTGGCCGGTATTGTTGACCCGGAAGCTGTGGAGCTATGTGTGAATGCAGGAGTAGGAGCTGAGGTGGAGCTAAACGTTGGGGGTAAAATCGACTATGTGTTCAGCAAACCTCTCTCCATTTCGGGCACAGTAGTTCGTCTTCCCAAAGGAGAACCAAATAGTGAAAAATTCGATGCGGTTGTGCAGGTGGATGATATTACACTTGTGCTACTTAGTGGTCACAGAGCCTTCACAGATCCTGTACATTTCCAGGCCGTAGATATTGATCCCCTTGCTTTCAAAATTGTTGTGGTCAAAGAGGGATATCTGTTTCAGGGTTTAAGGGATATAGCCCCAAAAGCGATCATGGCTCTGACCCCAGGGTTTGCCAATCAAATTTTAGAAAACCTGGAGTACA